>CAZURD010000007.1:0-39876 GCA_964623445.1 uncultured Prevotella sp.
AAAAAAGAAACAGGCGCAACCGTGAAGTTGCGCCTGCGTCTCTCATTTGAGGTACCTAGCAGAGTCGAACTGCTCTACACGGTTTTGCAGACCGTTACCTAACCGCTCGGCCAAGGTACCCTTGTCTATTGCGAGTGCAAAGATAGCTGTTTTATTTCATTCCTCCAAATTATTCACGCCATATTTTTACGGAACTGACCTGTGACAGAATCCATCCCGCTGTTATCGGGGCTGCGAAATTGAGGCTGTGTGGAGTTGCGTCGACGGGAGAGCGGCCTGAAACTGTTGCACTCAAAGCCGCTCTTCACGTCGTCGCTGTCATTGAACGGGATTTGGAATTTCCCCTTATCGTCTTGTCACATCCGAATGAGAAGCCGGCAGTGACGAAGAATGAGCTTTTGTTTGGGAATGAGCTACCGATGCTGCTTAGAACTCAGCCGACTTCGGTGTGCGTGGGAACGGGATGACATCGCGGATGTTCTGCATTCCCGTGACAAAGAGAATGAGACGCTCGAAGCCAAGCCCGAAGCCGCCGTGGGGGCATGTGCCGTACTTGCGCGTATCGAGATACCACCACATATCCTTCATCGGTATGCCACGACGCTCAATCTCTCCAATTAGCTTGTCGTAGTTTTCCTCGCGCACGCTACCTCCGATTATCTCGCCAATCTGCGGGAACAGCACGTCAGTGCCCTGCACGGTGCGTCCGTCTTCGTTCATCTTCATGTAGAACGCCTTGATGTCTTTCGGGTAGCCGTGCATTATCACGGGCTTGCGGAAGTGTTCTTCGACGAGGTAACGCTCATGCTCGCTGGCCAAGTCCATGCCCCAGCTAACAGGGAACTCGAACTTGTGCCCATTGGCCACGGCCTCTTCAAGAATCCGTATGCCTTCCGTGTAGGACAGACGCACGAAGCTGTCGGTCAACACCGAGTTCAGCCTGTCGAGCAACGACTTGTCTATCATCTTGTTGAGGAACTCCAGATCGTCGACGCAGTGGTCGAGTGCCCAGCGCACGCAGTACTTGATGAAGTCCTCTTCGAGATCCATCAGCTCTTCAAGGTCGATGAATGCCACCTCCGGCTCTATCATCCAGAACTCCGCCAAGTGGCGCGGAGTGTTGGAGTTCTCGGCGCGGAACGTCGGGCCGAATGTGTAGATTGCGCCCAACGCCGTAGCTCCCAGCTCGCCTTCAAGCTGTCCGCTGACGGTGAGCGATGTCTGCTTGCCGAAGAAATCGTCGTCATAGCAGATCTTTCCGTCCTCGCCGCGTTTCAGGTCGTAGAGGTTTTTTGTGGTCACTTGGAACATTTGGCCGGCTCCTTCGCAGTCGCTCGCGGTGATTAACGGCGTGTGGAAGTAGTAGAAACCGTGCTCATGGAAGTATTTGTGGATGGCTATCGCCATGTTGTGGCGTATGCGCATGACTGCGCCGAAAGTGTTGGTGCGCAGTCTCAGGTGCGCCACTTGCCTCATATACTCGAAGCTCTGTCCTTTCTTCTGCATCGGATAGTCGCCCGGGCAAGTGCCGTAGACCTCCAGTTCAAGGCATTGCAGCTCCACAGCCTGGCCTGCGCCAAGGCTTTCCACGAGCGTTCCATTGACCGTTATGCAGGCTCCCGTGGTCACCTGCTTCAGCAGTTCGGCATCGATGCCTGCCGGGTTGACCACTATTTGAACATTCTTTATCGTAGAACCATCGTTCAGCGCGATGAAGTCCACTGCCTTGCTGGAGCGGTGGGTGCGCACCCATCCCCTCACGTTGACGGTTGCCCCGAAGTCGCGGCGTTGCAGCACGTCGGCCACTTTTGTCCTCTTTATGCTTTGCATAGTGCGGTTTTGTCTTTGTGATGGTATTTTATCAGAAGGCCACCCGTCTTCGGCGGTGCCGTGGCGGGTGGCCCGTTGTTATGTGTCGTGTTCCTTTCGGGTCATTCGCAAAAGCCGTTGCGCAGCCTTGTCACTTCCTCCTCGGTGAGGTAGCGCCAGTCGCCACGACGCACTCCCTTCTTTGTGAGGCCGGCAAACTGCACACGGTCGAGCTTCACCACGCGGTAGCCGAGCTTCTCGAAGATGCGCCTCACGATGCGGTTCTTGCCGCTGTGAATCTCAATGCCCACCTGCTTCTTGTCCACTGGGTCGGCGTATTGAACGTCATCGGCCTTTATTTCGCCGTCCTCGAGCGTTATTCCATCCCTGATCTGTTGCAGGTCATGCGCCGTCAGAGCCTTGTCAAGGAATACGTGGTATATTTTTTTCTTGAGATACATTGGGTGAGTGAGCTTGCTCGCGAGGTCACCGTCATTGGTGAGGAGCAGCACCCCCGTCGTGTTGCGGTCGAGACGACCCACCGGATAGATGCGCTCGGGGCAGGCGTTCTTCACGAGTTCCATCACCGTCTTGCGCTGCTGAGGGTCTTCGCTGGTTGTCACGTAGTCCTTGGGCTTGTTGAGCAACACGTAGACTTTCTTTTCGAGCGACACCGGTTGGTCGTGGAATTTCACCTCATCGCTGCGTGTCACCTTTGTGCCAAGCTCCGTAACGACGTTGCCATTGACCGTGACGACGCCCGCCTGAATATATTCGTCGGCCTCGCGGCGGCTGCACACGCCTGCGTTGGCGAGGTACTTGTTGAGGCGAATGGGTGCATTGGGGTCTACGTTGTCCTCCTTATAGTCGATGCGCTTCTTGAAACTGCTGTACTTACCTTGCTGCTCATAGCCTCCGTTGCGCGGCCGATAGTTACTCTGACCTTGACGATAGCCGCCCTGGCCGTAGTTGTCGTGCTGCTGGTAGGGACGCGGCTGGTATTGGCCGGGCTGCCTTTGGCCGTAGTAGCTGCGCTGCTGCTGATACTGCCGTCCATCCTCACTGCTGCCGTAACCTTGCTGATAGCTGTTGCGTCCGACGTAGGATTTTTGGTATCCTCCCTGCCGAGGCTGCTGATAACCGCCTGTCCTTTGCTGTTGATAGCCGCCCTGACGGGACTGGTAGCCTCCCTGGCGAGACTGGTAGCCACCTTGGCGAGGTTGATAGCCTCCCTCACCGCGCTGTTGATACTGCTGCCCCTCCTCGCTGTTGCCGTAGCCTTGTTGATAGTTACGGTTAACGTAATGGCGTGGCTGGTAGCCGCCTTCGCCACCCATGGGATTGCTGTTGTATCTTGGTCTGTAAGCTTTGCTGTCGTTATTGTACCTTGGCCGGTATGGACGTTGCGCCCCGCCATGTTGCAGGCCAGAGCCAAAGCCTTCCGGACGGAAGCTGTCTTCGTCGGCTGCCGGCTTGTTGTAAGATGTCCTTTCGGCGTTGTATGGCCTTTGGGTGTGGATTCTTGGGCGCGGGGTACGTCCTACGTTGCGGTTTGGTTGATAGTCACCCTGTTGGCTAAATGGCCTAAAGCCCTCGCGGCTTCCTGCCCCCTGTCCGGCGTTTGCCTCTTCTTGTCTCTTTTCGTTTTCTAATTCCATGGTTGTGTTTTGTTTTTAATTGTGGCCTCCCGGCCGTTGATTTTCCTAATGTTTCCTTTCTTGGCTTGTTGCCTTCTCGCTTGTTTTGTGTTGTGTTTAGTGTTTTTTGGTTTATAATTTTGTCTCAAATTCCAGTGTAATTGCTCGGCGTTATGGCTCTCAACTCATCTTTCACGCTCTCCTTTACATCGAGGCTTTCGATGAATTGGCTTATTGACTGTCCGTCGATGGCTTGGTTGGTGCGAGTGAGTTTCTTCAGCGTTTCATAAGGATTGGGGTACGCCTCACGCCGAAGGATTGTCTGCATGGCCTCTGCTACAACCGCCCACGCCGCGTCGAGATCGGCTTGCAGCTTGTCGGCATTAAGTATCAGCTTGCCCAATCCTTTCATCGTACTCTCGCAGGCGATGATGGCGTGAGCCATTGGCACGCCAATGTTGCGCAGCACCGTGGAGTCGGTCAGGTCGCGTTGCAGGCGGCTAACCGGCAGTTTGGCGGCGATGAACTGAAGCAAGGCATTGGCCACGCCGAGGTTGCCCTCGCTGTTTTCAAAGTCGATGGGGTTCACCTTGTGTGGCATTGCGCTCGACCCCACCTCGCCGGCCTTTATCCGCTGCTTGAAATAGTCCATGGAAATGTACATCCACATATCGCGGTCGAGGTCGATGATGATGGTGTTCAGACGGCGCATGGCATCGAGCGTAGCGCCAAGGTTGTCGTAGTTGCTAATCTGTGTAGTATATTGTTCGCGTGCGAGACCGAGCTTTTCGGTCACGAAGAGGTTGGCGAACTCGCGCCAATCGGTGTCAGGATAGGCCACGTGGTGTGCGTTGAAGTTGCCTGTTGCGCCACCGAACTTCGCGCTCATAGGCACTTGCTTCAGCGAGCGGAGTTGCTCTTCCAGCCGGTAAGCAAAGACCATCACCTCCTTGCCGAGCCTTGTCGGCGAGGCGGGTTGGCCGTGAGTCTTGGCCAGCATTGGCACGTCTGCCCATTCCTCGGCATAGGAGCGCAACTTGTCGATGAGTCTCTCGATGGCCGGCACGTACACATCGGCCAAGGCTTCCTTCAGTGCCAGAGGCACGCTCGTGTTGTTGATGTCCTGCGAGGTAAGTCCGAAATGGATGAATTCCTTGCTGGCTTGCAGCCCGCCGATGGCATCGAACTGCTCCTTTATGTAGTATTCCACGGCTTTGACGTCGTGGTTTGTCACTTTCTCAATGTCCTTGATGCGCTGTGCGCCGGCTTCGCTGAAGTTGGCGTATATGTCGCGCAGCCTTGGGAAGAGACCGTGGTCGAAGTTGGCGAGTTGCGGCAGAGGCAGCTCGCAGAGGGCTATGAAATACTCAATCTCCACCCTTATGCGATAGCGCATGAGCGCGTATTCCGAGAAATATGCCGCCAGCGGCTCGCATTTTGAGCGATAACGCCCGTCTATGGGCGAAATGGCTGTGAGTTGGTCGAGTTCCATTTTTGCTTGTTATGAGCGTAAATAATTAGACCGCAAAGTTAAGAATTAAATTCTACATAGTGCAAACAAGGCTTCTTATTTTTCACCCTTGCGCAAATAAATGACACCGATGTGGCTGTTTCAGAAACCGATGTGTTGGTGTCTTCCTCTTTCATCTTTTGACATTTAGCCTTAAACGGCCTCAATGACAAAGGGTGCAAAGTCGCCTTTGGAAAGCGTGCCTCCGGCCATCGGTTACATTTCCGACAAGCCGGTTGCGCCGACCACGGCCCGCGTGATGTCGGCAATGACCTTTGCGTTGGTCTCATCGGTCTCACTGCTCTCCATGATGAACACCACAAGATAGCACTCGCCGCCTGGCAGGAACACCACCCCCGCGTCGTTGTCGGCTATCTTCACGCCGCCAACGCGGTCGGAAGAACCCGTCTTGTGGGCAAGGCTCGCATCGTAAGGCACGCCCGCCGCCATCTTGTCCTTGCCCGTAACAGTGGCAAGCATGGCCTCCCGCAAAGGTTCAAAGAGCGCATTCTCCGGGGCAAAAACCGCCTTAAGCACAGCCAGCATCGACGAGACACGGCTCCAATTGCCCCAGCAACGCTGCACATCGGAGTGCATCGAGGCTTCCGTTTCGGATATGTTGAAGCCGCTGATGCCAAGGTTTCTTACATACACGTCAACAAAGTCGATGCCACCTGCAAATTCGATGAGCAGGTCACATGCATTGTTGTCGCTCTCGGCTATACAAGCATGGAGCAGTTGTCTGAGGCTCACGTCGATGTCTTGGTCGGGGTGTCTGTCGCGCAACGGACTGTAAGTGCCTGCCAACAGCTTTTCCTTAGCGATGTGGATGGGTTTATCTATGTCTGCATTATCCATCTTGGCACGTCCCAATGCGGCCATCGCCACCTGCACCTTGAACACGCTCGCCATCGGGAAGAGTGTCGTGCTGTCGTTGCAATAGCGCATGGTGCTGCACTCAGCAGCCACGCCCACGGTCATGTGCTTGCCTTGCAAAATGGAGTCGATGGTTTCATCGAGGCCTGTTGCTCCTGCCGCGAGACAACAGGCTGAAGCCACGGCGAGCATTGCGGTGCGCAGAGTGCGCGTTGTTTTGTGTCTTGTCATGTTGGTGCGTTTGTTTTGTTCTTGTATATTAGATGCCACGCCGCCGCTCACATGGAGCAAAACAGCGTAACGAGGAATGGCACACTGAAGTCTGTCGCCATGCCGCAACAGACGGCCACAGGGGCATACTGCCCACCGGAGGCTCGCGTGACGGCGGGCAGCGTGGTGTCCATGGCCGTGGCACCTGCGGCGGCTATCGGTGCAAGCGGGCCAAAAAGCCTCGCCAGCAGCGGCGCGGCGAGCAGCGCAATCACCTCACGCACAACGTTGGCCAGAAGCCCGAGGGATGCCAGCTCGCCTCCCTTGCTCTGGCCTATGAGCACGCTCGACACGGAGTAGTAGCCCATGCCACTGCCCACCGCAAGCCATTCCGACACGCTGTGGCCACCTGCGAGCAGGCCTGCCACGAAACTGCCGGCCAATGCTCCCGCCACAGAGACGACTGGGAGCATGGTCAAGCGCGGATTGAGGCGGCGGAAAGCCGACAACGCCGAAGCATCGCCGCCTATGCCTATGCCCACGAACAGCAGCAGTGCGCAGAGCGCAACATGGCTCGCCAAGCCGAAATCGAGCTGCAAATCGGAGACAACCAGCCGCCCAAAGGCGACACCTGCCACAAAAAAGCCTATTATGACAGCCCCCGACTTCACCGCTGCCGCTTGTTGCTGATTGTCCGCCACAATGCCCATGCAGCCACCGCACTGCCCAGCGTGGCCGTCGTACCTACGACAGTGGCCTGCAAGCCTATCGCGCCGAGGGCACGAAACACGCGCTCTTCGCTGCCTATGCCCGCACCAAGGAGGAACAGCAGAAGCCAGACGAAGGCTGTGGTGACACCCGATGTCCACCCCAAACGGTGTTTGCGGAGCACGAAACCGAGCGCGATGCCCGCCGCCATGCACAGAATTACACTTGCCATTGCCACCGCAAGTCAGTTTTCCTTATATACAAAGCCGTCGTCCTGAGCCACGAGTTCCTCATGCAGCATACGCCGGAGGGCCTCATCCACGGCTTCGGTCGGCATCTTGATGGCGAGCAGTTCGGTGAGGTGATGGCGTGCGCCATCGCCCAGCACTGCGTCAATCTGCCTTTCGGCGGCCTCCACCTGCTCTTCCGACGGCAGTTCGCCGCGCCGCCGCAGGCACACATCGCACTGGCAACAATCGTGCAACCGACTTTCGCCAAAGTAGCGGAGCAACTGCCTGCTGCGGCACATGGAGTCGTCGGTGGCATAGCGCATCATGGCCGCCATGCGTCGTGCGGCCTGCTCACGGAGCGCGTCGTAGACCTCGCGCTTGAACACGAGCCGCTGCGGGTCTTCGCGCCCACGTACATATCTCACTATGGGCGTGAGCTTGCGGGGGATGAACTTGATTATGCGCTTATGCCCAAGCTCCTTCAGCACTTGGTGTACCTCCTGCCGCGTGCGACCCACCTCCTCCGCCACTAAAGTCTCATCGATGGGTCTGAAGTCGCAGAAAATCCCGCCATAGTTGCGCAACAGCGTTTCTATCACACTGTCTTCGAGCGGCGAATTGTTGCGCAAGCGATATAGTTCGTCGCGCGAAAGCGTGAACATCACCCTCGTGGAATGTTCCTCCTCGGGTGTATATTCAATGTAGCCTGCACGCTGGAGTATGCGCAAGGCGGAATCGACACGTGCGGAGGAATGCTTGAAAGTGGAACAGAAGTGGATGATGTCAAAGTCGAACGGTATGCCGCACCCACTGCCCTCGGCCACCTGAAAGAAGTAGGCCACGTGCTCATACACCTGCCTCACGTAGTCCTTCGGCGGAAATTCCTCCTCCAGACGTTTGGCCATCTTCCTGTTGTCCGACGTGTTGTAGAGCAGCACGGCGTAGGCCTTCTTCCCGTCGCGCCCTGCCCGGCCTGCCTCCTGGAAATAGGCTTCGAGGCTGTCGGGCATGTCAACATGTATCACCAAGCGCACGTCGGGCTTGTCTATGCCCATGCCAAAGGCGTTGGTGGCCACCATCGTGCGCACCTTGCCCTGCGTCCAGTCGCGTTGCCGCTCATCCCTTGTGTGGTTGTCCAGACCTGCGTGGAAGTACGTCGCTTGCTCCCCCTGCCCCGCGAGCCACTCGGCCAGCTCCTTTGCGCGCTGCCGGCTGCGCACGTAGACTATCGCACTGCCTGCAACGTTGCCGAGAATGTGAGCCATTTCGCCAACCTTGTCGGGAGCGTGCCTCACCACATAGGCCAGATTCTCCCGCTCGAAGCTCATCCGGAAGACGTTCTTCTCCTTGAAGCCCAACCTCTCCTGTATGTCATCGGCCACCTCTGGCGTGGCAGTGGCGGTGAGCGCGAGCACCGGTACGCCCGGCAGTATGGCACGGACAGCGACTATCTGCAAGTATGACGGGCGGAAATCGTATCCCCACTGGCTTATGCAGTGAGCCTCGTCCACGGCTATCAGGCACACTTTCGTATGCTTAATCTTGGCTATGAAGAGATCGGAGGCAAGGCGTTCGGGCGACACATAGAGCAGTTTCACAGCCCCGAACACGCAGTTTTCGAGCGTGGCTATCACTTCATCGCGGCTCATCCCCGAGTGTATGGCCGCCGCGCGGATGCCCCTCCGCCGCAGGTTGGCCACCTGATCCTTCATCAGTGCGATGAGCGGCGTGACCACAAGGCACATCCCCTCCATTGCCAGCGCCGGCACTTGGAACGTCACCGACTTGCCGCCGCCCGTTGGCATAAGCCCCAACGTGTCGCGTCCCTGACACACGCTCTCGATTATCTCGCGCTGAATGCCCCTGAAGTCTGAGTATCCCCAGTGGTCGCGGAGTATTTGCCTGAGCCTCTCTTCCATTTCTGCGACTGCCTTGTTCTGCGACTGCCTTGGCGTGCGGCGCGGCTTAGTGGCCGCCGTCGGAAAGTTTTATGTCTTCAATCTGCAACTGTGCCTCGCCGCGCTTGAATATGTTCTCCTCTATCGTGTAAACGATGTCGAAGCTGCGCTTGCTCTTTATGTAGCGGGCGGCGGAACTCTGCCCGAAAGCGATGCCGTTCATCACGTTGCTCGACTTGCTGTCCACGAGTTCGAGCTTGATGTGCTCCTGGTTGCGCCCCACCACCTTGCTCGTGCCGTAGTCATACACGCCGCGCGTGCAAAAGAGCGGCTTCGGGTTGCCCGGGCCGTGTGGCGAGAGCCGCTTGAGGTCGGAGTGCAACTTCTTCGTAATGTCCTTGAAGTCTATTTCCTCCTCAATGTCGAGCGTGGCCTGTTTCTGTTCTGGTTGCAGGTGTTCTTCCACATAACGCTGGAATCGCCTGCGGAACTCTGGTATGTTGTCGGCTTTCATCGACAGTCCTGCGGCATAGGTATGCCCACCGAAGTTTTCGAGCAGGTCGCGACAACTCTTTATCGCCTCATATATGTCGAAACCCGCCACGCTCCGCGCCGAACCCGTGGCCAGGCCGTTGCTCATCGTCATCACCACCGTGGGACGGAAGTAGAGTTCCGTCAGGCGCGAGGCCACTATGCCCACCACGCCTTTCTTCCAGTTCTCGCCGAAGAGCACAATCGACGACATGTGCTGCTGTTGCGACTCCAGCCGCTCCACAATCGTGTTGGCCTCCTCGGTTATCTGCTTGTCCACGTCCTTGCGCTGCTCATTGTACTCATTGATGCGCCTTGCCTCGCGGAGGGCACGTCCGAAGTCTTTCTCCACGAGCAACTCCACCGCCTCGCGTCCGTTCTGCATCCGTCCCGAGGCGTTGATGCGCGGGCCTATCTTGAATACGATGTCGCCCATCGTCAGCTCGCGCCCAGACAGACCGCAGATTTCGATGATGGCCTTCAACCCCACGGAGGGGTTTTGGGAGAGCTGCCGCAAGCCGTGATAGGCCAAAATGCGGTTTTCGCCCATCACAGGCACTATGTCGGAGGCTATGCTCACGGCACATAGGTCGAGCATAGGCACAAGGCGCGAGAACGGAATGCCGTTGTCCTTGGCAAAGGCTTGCATGAACTTAAAGCCCACTCCGCAGCCGGAGAGATGGGAAAACGGATACGTGGAGTCGGGACGTTTGGGGTTGAGTATGGCCACAGCGGACGGCATCCCCTCGTCGGGCACGTGATGGTCGCAGATTATGAAGTCGATTCCGAGGCTCTTGGCGTAGGCTATCTCGTCGAAAGCCTTAATGCCGCAGTCAAGCACGATGATGAGTTTCACGCCTGCCTGCCACGCATGGTCTATGCCACGGCGGCTCACGCCATAGCCCTCCTCATAGCGGTCGGGTATGTAATAGTCCACGTTGGAATAGAACCGTTGCAAGAACTTGTAGACCAGAGCCACGGCCGTGCAGCCGTCCACGTCGTAGTCGCCGTAGACCATGATGCGTTCCTTGCGCCCCATCGCGTCGTTGAGCCGATCCACGGCCACGTCCATGTCGTTCATCAGAAAAGGGTCGCAGAGCTCTCCGAGCATTGGTTTAAGGAAACGCTTGGCCGCCGACTCCGTTTTGATGCCACGGCGTATGAGCAGGTCGGCCACCACGGGACTCATGCCTATCTTCTCGGCAAACTCAGAGGCAGCCTTTTGGCGTTCGGGTGTCGGTGGGTCGTAATTCCATTTGAAATGCATTTTATGTTGTCTTTTTCTTTCTTCGTCTTTACGCGGATGCGCCACGGGCACAACGCAGCTGTAAAGTTACGAAGAAAAAGCAAGATTTCCCGTACCCCTCCAAATCATTTCATCTTTTTTAGGAGTTTGGCGGCACAGGCCATTCTCCCCCTCATACTGCGCGGCATCATTTTGTGCAAAGGGGGACAGTGGCATTCAGCAATACCGACACCCAAGCGAGAAGCTGCGGCTCACTTGAATTTCTTCAGCAAGAAGTCCATGTTTGCTCGAAAATACATGCCAAACGAATAGCTGGCCTCGGCCTTGCTGGCCGTGGTCGTGCCGTCGGCGAGCGTCAGCGTGCCCGGCACAGAATAGAAGAGGGATGCCTGCGCGCCAAAGGCAAACGACTTGCCGAAGTTGCGCGAAAAACTGGCCGAGACGAAAGGCGTGTGCATGTGGCCGTAAACGCCGCCATCGCTCTTCGTGGACACCGTTCCGAAAAACGGCAGGCCGAGCAGCGAGATGAAGTCCTTGCCGTAAAAGTAGCCTCCGTTAACCTGAAAGCCGCCCTTGATGACCGCGCCTGCCTGCACGTATGCCCCATAACCCTTGTCCACGGGGGCAGAATTGCCGTTCTCCTCATAGTATCCCAGCAGGTCGGCCTCCACGAACAGCCGCTTCAGCAACGGCCTCCGCACACGCCATGCCACGCCCACGCCCGCTGCGGCGTTCACCAGCGTGCTCACGGGAGTTGACGTTGTGTCTATCTCGCCGCCGTTGTGCTGCACCACCGCCTGCACGGGCGAGTAGAAATGTACGCGAGCCGAGGAATCATTGTAAAGCACGCGGGTAGACACGCCAAATGTGAAAGCCTCGCCGTGGGTGTCTTGCCTGAAGATGAATTTCTCCCAGTTCACCCACACGTCAAGATGGAAGCGTGGCGCATCGAAGAGCAATTGCGCGCCAGCCTCGGGGTCGGCGGTCATGTTTAGTTCCGATGTGTAGAGCGGTTCCAGCAGGCCGTGGTTGCTGCCGCCATAGATGTCGCCAAGCACAATATTCAGTCGTCGCAACCTCAGCTGTGCGCGGAAGAAGGGGCGCAAGTGCATCCCGCGCTGGTAGCCGTCATTGCCCCACGTGGCTATGTCGCTGTAAGAGTAGTTGGGGTATTTGTTCGCCCCGGCGTAGCCCAAGGCGCGCAAGCCAAGCTCCAGCCGTATGTTGCCCAGCGGCTGGTAGGTCAGCCGTGGCAGCAGCCACAGTCCCGGCAGGGTGTAGCCCGCCACCACCGAGCCGGAGAACTCGTTGTCGTGGAAGAAGCTGAGGTTCTCCACGGCCAGACGCAGTTCTCCCGTGCGGGTGGAGTCTATCGTGTAGTCGGTGCGGAACATGCGGTCTTCAAATTGCTGCGCCCTCAACACGGTTGGGGCGGCCATGCAAAGTGCCACGACGCACACCGCCATTATTTTCCTCAGAATATCGTGCCTGTACCCCATCATTTACGTTTTACGCTTGTGATTCGCGCGGCAAAGTTACATTTTGCGCAGGATAATTCAGGTGTCAATACCTCTGAATATTTTATCCTTTGCACAAAATGATACGGCAGCGCAAAGCGTAATTTGCCCGACTACCAAGCCTCAGGCGCGGGTGATGATTTTACCGCCCTCCTCAAGTGCCTGCATGTTGAGCGGGATGAGGCCGTGGTGGCGTTCGGGGAGGGTCTTGCGCAGGGCGCGTTCGATGCCTTCGGTGCTGACGATGGGGCACACTTTCAGGAATCCGCCGAGCACTATCATGTTGAATATCTTGGCGTTTTTCATCTCGGCGGCCTTGTCCATTGCATCAATGCGCCACACTTCGATGTCTGTCCGCGTGGGCGGATTGATGATGCCGTAGCCGTCGTAGATGAGTGCCCCGCCCGGTTTGAGCTTCGGTTCAAACTTTTCGAGCGACGGCTGGTTGAGCACGATGGCCACGTCGTAGGTGCTAAGGATTGGCGATGAAATTGCGTCGTCGCTCACTATCACCGTGACGTTGGCCGTGCCGCCGCGCTGTTCCGGGCCGTAGGCGGGCATCCACGTCACCTGCTTGTCGTCCATCAGGCCGGAGTAGGCCAGTATCTTGCCCATCGAGAGCACGCCCTGGCCTCCGAACCCTGATATGATTATTTCTTTCTTCATGGCTGTGTTTTGCTTTGTTCGTGGTCAGATGGTGTCCTTTAGGTCGCCTTTCGGATAGTAAGGGAACATGTTTTCCTCCATCCAGCGGTTTGCCTCGGCGGGCGTGAGCTTCCATCCGCTGCTGCACGTGGACACTATCTCCACGAGACTGCTGCCGCGCCCGTCCATCGAGGCTTGGAAAGCTTTCCGCAGGGCGCGCTTGGCCTTGCGTATGGAGGCCACGCTCTCCACGCTCTGGCGCGTCACGTAGCATGTGCCTTCGAGCTGCGCGGCCATCTCGGTGATGTGCAGGGGGTAGCCGTGGAGCGAGACTTCGCGTCCGTAGGGGCAGGTGCTTGTCTTCTGGCCGATGAGCGTGGTGGGGGCCATCTGCCCTCCCGTCATGCCGTAGATGGCATTGTTTATGAAGATGATGGTGATGTTCTCGCCTCTGTTGAGGGCGTGTATGGTCTCGCAAGTGCCTATGCAGGCCAGGTCGCCGTCGCCCTGATAGGTGAACACGAGGCGGTCGGGCCAGAGCCGCTTGATGCCTGTGGCCACGGCAGGCGCACGGCCGTGGGCAGCCTCCTGCCAGTCGATGTCGATGTAGCGGTAGGCGAACACGGCACAGCCCACGGGGCTGACACCTATCGCCTTCTCGGCCATGCCCATCTCCTCTATCACCTCTGCCACGAGCTTATGAACCACACCGTGACTGCATCCCGGGCAGTAGTGCATCGGAACGTCGTTCATCAGCGTCGGCTTCTTGTAGACAAGATTCTCCGGCGATATTATGTTGTCCATGTCATTCCTCCTTTATCAGTTTTGTCTTCAGTGCGTTCACAATCTCGTCTGGCTCGGGCACGATGCCGCCAAGGCGTCCGAAGTACTCCACGGGCACTTCGCCGTTGATGGCAAGGCGCACGTCTTCCACCATCTGGCCTGCGTTAATCTCGGCCACGAGCACGCCGCGCTTGCCGCTGGCAATGGCCTTCAGCTGCTCCGTGGGGAACGGCCACAGCGTGATGGGGCGGAAAAGGCCCACGCGGATGCCCTCGGCACGGGCCAGCTCGATGGCTTTCTGGGCGATGCGCGCCGCGCTGCCGAAGGCCACTATCACGTAGTCGGCATCGTCGCAGAGCATCGTCTCGCAGCGCACCTCGTTGCGGCGAATCTCGTCGTACTTCTTCTGGAGGTGTATGTTGCGTTGCTCCATCACCTCTGGCTGAAGCTCCAGCGACGTGATGATGTTGGGCTTGCGGCCTCCTATGCGCCCGAACGTGGCCCACGGGCATTCGCGCATGATTTCCTCCTCCGTGCGGCGGGGCTTCTGCGGGGGCAGCACCACGCGCTCCATCATCTGTCCTATCACACCGTCGCTAAGGATCATGGCGGGCGTGCGGTACTTGAACGCGAGCGTGAATGCCAAGTCCACGAAGTCGGCCATCTCCTGCACGGAGTTCGGCGCGAGCACTATCATGTAGTAGTCGCCGTTGCCGCCGCCGCGCGTGGCCTGGAAATAGTCGCTCTGCGAGGGCTGTATCGTGCCCAGTCCGGGGCCTCCGCGCTGCACGTTAACTATCACGCCGGGCAGCTCCGCGCCGGCCATGTAGGCTATGCCCTCCTGCATGAGTGCCACGCCGGGGCTTGACGATGAGGTCATGGCGCGCTTGCCGGCTGCCGCCGCGCCGTAGACCATGTTTATCGCGGCCACTTCGCTCTCGGCCTGGAGCACCACCATGCCAGTGGTCTCCCAAGGCTTGTCGAGCGCGAGCGTCTCTATCACCTCGCTCTGGGGCGTGATGGGATAGCCGAAGTATCCGTCAACGCCGCAGCGTATGGCAGCGCGGGCTATGGCCTCGTTGCCTTTCATCAGTGTCACTTCCTGTCCTTCCATGGCTGTCAGTCCTCCTCTTTCTTTCTGTAGACGGCTATGCAGCCGTCAGGGCACACCACGGCGCACGCAGCGCAACCCACGCACGCCTCTGCCTTGACCACCTCCACGAAGGGGTAGCCATGAACGTTGACCCTCTTGCCAAGGGCCACGACCCCTTGCGGACAGGCTTCCACGCACAGTGCGCAGCCCTTGCAACGGCCGGTGTCCACCACTATTGCGCCTCTAACTTTACCCATAAAGTTTGTTCAGTTGTCTGTTGTTTGTATGTTTGGTTCCCCATCCAAGGGGCAGCTCCGGCTTCCGGCGGCATGTCTCCCGCCATGCCCCGCCCGCCAAAAACCAAGGGAATCGCCGCGACATGATTAGCGGAACGCCCCTTCAAGGATTGTAGGCATCCTTGTGGTAGTAGTTCATTATGTCTTCAAGCATGGCCTTCGCCGTGGCGGCAGGGCCGTCGGGGTCGAGTTCTGCGGCCTTGGCATAGCTGTTGATGGCCTCGTGCCACAGTCCGTGGCGGCGGTGTTCGTTGCCTTGGCGGTAGTAGTCCTCGGCTGTCATGCCCCGCGTCACTTGTAATACTCGTGCTTGGCTGCGGCCAGCGTGTTCTTCATCAGCGAGCAGATGGTCATCGGGCCAACGCCGCCGGGCACGGGAGTGATGGCTGAGCAGAGCGGCGACACCTCGTCGAACTTAACGTCGCCGTTGAGCCTGTAGCCGCTCTTGCGCGTCGAATCGGGCACGCGCGTAGTGCCAACGTCAATCACCACCGCCCCGGGTTTCACCATGTCGGCCGTCACGAAGTCGGGGCGGCCGATTGCTGCGATGATGATGTCGGCCTGGCGGCACTCGTCCTTCAGCGTGGCCGAACGGCTGTGGCACACGGTGACGGTGGCATCGCCATACTGCTTCTGCATCATCAGCTGCGCCATTGGCTTGCCTACGATGTTGCTCCGCCCGAGCACCACGCACTTCTTTCCGCTTGTCTCTATGCCGTAGCGTTGCAGGAGGGTGAGTATTCCGAGCGGCGTGGCCGAGATGAAGCAGGGCAGGCCGATGGCCATGCGCCCCACGTTGACGGGGTGGAAGCCGTCGACATCCTTGCGATAGTCTATCGCCTCTATCACTTTCTGCTCGTCGATGTGCTTGGGCAAGGGCAGCTGCACGATGAATCCGTCCACGTCGGGGTCGGCGTTGAGGCGTTCCACGCAGGCGAGCAACTCGCCCTCGGTCACGTCGTCCTCATACCTTATGAGCGAAGACGTGAAGCCGCAGGCCTCGCAGGCTATCACCTTGTTCTTCACGTAGGTCTCGGAGCCGCCGTCGTGGCCCACGAGCACTGCCGCGAGGTGCGGACGCTTGCCGCCGTTGGCGACGATGTTCTCCACCTCTTCGGCTATTTCTCTCTTTATCTCGGCCGCCGTGGCCTTTCCGTCTATCAGTTGCATTGTTTGCCGTCTTTTGATTGTTTTCTCTTGCGTGGCGTATGTCTTACCCTTTCTTTCCCATGCCGCGCATGGCCGAGGCCATCTGCATCATCTTGCTGCCGGATGCGCCCGTGACCATCTTCATCATCTTGCGCATCTGGTCGAACTGCTTCAGCAGCCTGTTCACCTCCTGAATGTTCGTGCCCGAACCCTTGGCTATGCGCATCCTCCGGCTCTGGTTGATGATTTCGGGATTGGTGCGCTCGCGCGGCGTCATGCTGTTGATGATGGCCTCAATGCCCTTGAACGCATTGTCGTCTATGTCGATGTCCTTTATGGCCTTGCCCACGCCAGGAATCATTCCGGCCAAGTCCTTCAGGTTGCCCATGCGCTTTATCTGCTGGATTTGGGTCATAAAGTCGTTGAAGTCGAACTTGTTCTTGCGTATTTTCTTCTCCAACTCCTTCGCTTGCTTCTCGTCGAACTGCTGCTGCGCCCTTTCCACGAGGCTCACAATGTCGCCCATTCCGAGTATGCGGTCGGCCATTCGGTCCGGGTGGAACACGTCGATGGCCTCCATCTTCTCGCCCGTGCCAATGAACTTGATTGGCTTTGTCACCACGGTGCGTATCGAGAGAGCCGCTCCGCCCCGGGTGTCGCCGTCGAGCTTCGTGAGCACCACGCCGTCGAAGTCGAGCCGGTCGTTGAACTCCTTGGCCGTGTTCACAGCGTCCTGTCCCGTCATGGAGTCCACCACGAAAAGCGTCTCGTCGGGCTTCACGGACTCCTTGAGCGTGGCAATCTCGTCCATCATCTCCTCGTCGACGGCAAGGCGGCCGGCCGTGTCGATTATCACCACGTCGCAGCCCTTGGCCTTTGCCTCGGCTATGCCGGCGCGGGCGATGGCCACCACGTCCTTGTTGTCTGGCTCAGAATAGACGGGCACGCCTGCCGTAGCCCCCACAACGCCGAGCTGTTCGATGGCGGCGGGACGGTAAACGTCGCAGGCCACGAGCATCGGGCGGCGGTGCTGCTTGGTGCGCAGCATGTTGGCCAGCTTGCCGCTGAACGTGGTCTTTCCCGAGCCTTGCAGCCCCGACATGAGCACCACGGCGGGACGGCTCTCCAAATGAAGCTCGGCGGCCTCGCCACCCATCAGGGAAGCCAGCTCGTCATGCACCAGCTTGACCATAAGCTGGCCCGGCTTGACGGCCGTGAGCACGTTCATGCCGAGGGCCTTGCGCTTCACCGTGTCGGTGAAATCCTTTGCCACGCGATAGTTCACATCGGCATCGAGCAGAGCGCGACGCACATCCTTCAACGTCTCCGCGACGTTGATTTCTGTTATTTTGCCTTCGCCCTTCAGTATCTTGAACGAGCGTTCCAGTCTTTCGCTTAAATTCTCAAACATCTATTTCACAATGAGTAAATAACGTTATTTTCCTGTCACATTCATGCAAAGGTAACTTTTTCGCCCGTATGAACAAGCAAGGCAGTGGCGTTTTAAGCTATTTTAAGTCGCATTCCGACCATCCCTGCCGTCACTGCCGCCGCCACGCGGGAAGAGGCGAAGCAAGTCCCACCCCGCCCCGCACACAAAAAGCAACCACGCGGCGAGCCTTTCCGGCATCCGAACGCGCACGGAACGCTGTTAACTTCCGTTTGCCTTTTTAACGTTTCGCCGTCCTTTTTTCCTTGCAACAAAGCCGCGATTCCCGACGTTATTCCTGCGCAAAAGGCGTTTGGGCGGAAAAATCGCGTTCCTGCGAGAATTTCGTTAAGTGGCTGATTGTAAGGAATATAACTTTCACAGGAGACACAATAACAGCCCATCGGACGATGAGAGCCGTCCAACGGGGCATTAATCAGCGACCAATTAATGCCTCGTTGCCCGCCATTTAGGCATTAATTGCCTCGCTTTAAGGCATCGGTTGCCCGTCGTTTTGCGTCCAAAACGATGCCTCGCAACCGCCCCGCACCCTGCATTCGGGCATTAAACGGGCGATGGCGCAAGAACAACTCGCAACCCACGGCCTTGCATTCACGATTCAAGACAGTTGCCGTAGCCATTCACGCGCTATTTCAACGCGCTGCGCCGTGTTAAAATCTCCGCACGTGTGCCATACGTTAGTTGTATATTTGGAGGCATTTGGCGGTGGAGCTTGGCAAGGAGCTTGCAGAAGTCTTTCCTGCCCAAGCACGGCATGTGACTATAAATATAAGGTGGGCGCGAGGGAATGGACACCGCACACGCCGTCAGCAGAACCGAGCGCAAGACCATGAACAACCGTCAAATCACGCAAAAAAGCAACAATTTGTTTGGAGGATTCGATGAAAAGGTTTACTTTTGCACGTGCAGAACAAGAGAGACAAGACAACAATGAGCAAACTGGGCGCATCTTTCCGCTATTTTTACTATTTTTACTTTGCAAGGAATTGCGGAGCGGGGGGTTGCGCATAGAGTTCAACTCATGGTTGGATAGAATCAAAAGAACGATTTACCACGGGTCCCGCTCCATCGAAGATGAGGCGGGACTTATTGGTTTAAGGCAACAAAGACAACGCAACCATAAAGAATGAAGAGAGTAGCCATACAAGGTTTCGTGGGTTCTTTCCATGACATAGCAGCCCACCAGTATTTCAACGGAGAACAGTTGCAACTGATGTGCTGCGCCACCTTCGAGGAGGTGTTTGAGCAACTGCGCCGCGACCCCACGGCCATTGCCATGACGGCCATAGAGAACACCATAGCCGGCAGCCTGCTCCACAACTACGAACTGCTGCGCGACTCGGGCACGACCGTAGTCGGCGAGCACAAGCTCCATATCTCGCACTGCATCTGCTGCCTGCCCGACGACACGTGGGAAACGATAGAAGAAGTCCACTCCCACCCCGTGGCACTGATGCAATGCAGGCAGTTCCTTGCCTCACACCCCAGCCTGAAGGCCGTGGAAGCCGAAGACACGGCAGGCGCGGCAAAGCAGATCGCCGAAGACGGGCTGAAGCATTGGGCGGCCATTTGCAGCTCCGATGCCGCAAGGCTCTACGGACTGAAGGTGCTCGAAGACAACATTGAGGACAACAAACACAACTACACGCGCTTCCTCGTGTCGTGCAACCCGGGCAAGGCCGACTTCCTGCGCCCCCTGGAGCGAGCCGACAAGGCAAGCCTCGTGTTCGCCCTGCCGCACGAGGAGGGGTCGCTCTCGCAGGTGTTGAGCATACTGTCTTTCTACAAGATAAACCTCACGAAGATTCAGTCGCTGCCCATCATAGGGCACGAATGGGAATACCTGTTCTACGTCGACGTGACCTACGACAACCTGACGCGCTACCGACAAAGCATCGACGCAATCAGCCCGCTGACGCGCGAACTAAAGATACTTGGAGAATATGAGCAAGCCAAACAACCAGCCTGACGCACGCATCGCCCCGGCCTCACGCCTCGGGCTTGTCAGCGAATACTACTTCAGCCGCAAGCTAAAGGAGGTGGCACGGCTGAACGCCGAGGGACAGGACATCATAAGCCTCGCAATAGGCAGTCCCGACATGCCCCCGTCGCCACAGACGATAGAGAAACTCTGCGAAGTGGCGCACCAGCCCGATGCCCACGGCTACCAGCCCACGATGGGCACGCCCGAGCTGCGCCGCGCAATGGCGGGCTTCTACCGCCGCTGGTACGGCGTGGAGCTTGACCCAGAGACCGAGATCCTGCCGCTGATAGGCAGCAAGGAGGGCATACTCCACGTCACTTTGGCATTCGTCAACCCCGGCGAACATGTGCTCGTGCCAAACCCCGGCTACCCAACCTACACGTCATTGAGCCGCCTGCTCGGGGCGGAGGTGGACTACTACGACCTCAACGAGACCGACGGCTGGCAGCCCGACTTCGACCAACTGGAGGCGATGAATCTGGAAAAGGTGAAGCTCCTCTGGACGAACTATCCCAACATGCCCACCGGCGGCAACGCACGCATGGAAACATACGAGCGGCTCGTGGACTTCGCCAAACGCCACGGGATCGTGGTCGTGAACGACAATCCATACTCATTCATACTCAACGACAAGCCGCTGTCGCTGCTACAAGTGCCGGGGGCAAAGGAATGCTGCATCGAATTCAACTCAATGTCGAAGAGCCACAACATGCCCGGGTGGCGCGTGGGGCAATGCTCGTCGAACGCCGAGTTCATAAGCTGGGTGCTGAAAGTGAAGAGCAACATCGACAGCGGAACGTTCCGGGGACTGCAACTCGCCGCCGCCGAGGCATACGCCAACAGCGACGAGTGGCACCAAGAGGCCAACGTGGCCACATACAGCCGCAGACGGGACTACGCCGAGCGCATAATGACGGCTCTGGGATGCACCTACGACCCGAAGCAGGTGGGCATGTTCCTGTGGGGACGAGTGCCCGACGACTGCACGGAAGCCGAGCAACTGACGGAGCGCGTGCTCCACGAGGCTCGCGTGTTCATCACGCCGGGCTTCATCTTCGGCTCAAACGGACGCAGGCACATACGCATCTCGCTCTGCGCAAAGGAAGAAAAGCTGGAGGAAGCCCTCTCACGCATTGAGAAAATGGTGAGCGGAAAGCCCCAGACATGGACATAACAAAGGAATAAGAAACTAACGATAACAACATGGAACTCGAACTGGAACCCCTCAACCTCCCGTGCGACGGCGAACGACCGTTCGTCATCGCCGGCCCATGCTCGGCCGAAACGGAAGAACAAGTGATAACCACCGCCATGCAACTCGCCGCCAAGGGCTGCCACATCTTCCGCGCGGGAGTGTGGAAACCGCGCACCAAGCCGGGCGGTTTCGAGGGCAACGGCGAAACGGCACTGCCGTGGCTGGCCAAGGTGAAGGCCACCACGGGAATGCTTGCGGCCACGGAAGTGGCCACGCCCGAACACGTGGAACTGGCCCTGAAATACGGCGTTGACATTCTGTGGGTGGGCGCTCGCACCTCGGCCAACCCCTTTGCGATGCAGGCTTTGGCCAACGCTCTACAGGGCGTGGACATCCCCGTGTTCGTGAAAAACCCCGTCAACCCCGACCTCGAACTGTGGATTGGGGCGATGGAACGCATCAACCAAGCCGGCGTGAAGCGCATGGCGGCCATTCACAGGGGCTTTTCGAGCTACGACAAGAAGATATACCGCAACCTGCCCATGTGGCAGATACCCATCGAACTGCACCGACGCATACCGGAACTGCCCATCATCTGCGACCCGAGCCACATCGGGGGACGGCGCGAACTGATTGCACCGCTGTGCCAGCAGGCCATGGATCTGGGCTTCGAGGGACTGATGGTGGAGAGCCACTGCGACCCCGACAAGGCGTGGAGCGATGCCAAGCAACAGGTGACGCCCGACGTGCTCGACTACATTCTGAGCCTGCTCGTGGTGCGAAGCGAGACTAGCACCACCGAGGGCATAAACCAACTGCGCAAGCAAATCGACGAGATTGACAACCAGCTGATGGAGCTTTTCGCCAAACGGATGCGCGTCAGCCGCGAGATAGGCCAATACAAGAAGGAGCACAACATGACCGTGCTCCAGTCGGCACGCTACAGTGAGATTCTTGACAAGCGCGGAGCGCAGGGCACTCTGCTCGGCATGAGCCCCGAGTTCGTGGCGAAGGTGTTTGAAAGCATACACGAAGAGTCGGTGCGCCAGCAGATGGAGATGATCAACAAATAAGACATCGGAGGCCCAACGCGGCCTTGCCGAACAGCCACAACCTACAAACTTGCAATCCACAATGCGAATCCTTGTGATGGGAGCAGGCAAGATGGGGAGCTTTTTCCTCGACCTGCTCAGCTTCGAACACGAGATGGCGGTCTTTGAAAAAGACCCCATGAGGATGCGTTTCACCTACAACTGCCGCCGGTTCACTTCACTTGATGAGGTGAAGGAGTTCCGCCCGGAAATGGTTATCAACGCAGTGACAGTGAAATACACCATCGATGCCTTCCGCCAGGTGCTTCCTTTCCTGCCCGACGACTGCATCGTGAGCGACATTGCGTCGGTGAAAACCGGCCTGAAGGAATTCTACGAGCAGTGCGGCCACCCATACGTGTCCACACACCCAATGTTCGGGCCGACATTCGCCAACCTCCAACAGCTAAGCCAAGAGAACGCCATCGTCATCAGCGAGGGCGACTACATGGGGCGAATATTCTTCAAAGACCTCTACCGCCGCCTCGGACTAAGCGTCTACGAATACACGTTCGATGAGCACGACCGCACCGTGGCCTACTCGCTTAGCATCCCGTTCGTGAGCACTTTCGTGTTTGCCGCCGTGATGAAACGGCAGGACGCGCCCGGAACGACGTTCAAACGGCACATGCAGACGGCTCGCGGCGTGCTCGGCGAAGACGACTTCCTCCTGCAAGAAGTGCTGTTCAATCCCTACACGGCAGAGCAGGTGGAGCGCATCATGGACGAAATGAGCCAATTGCTCCGCATCATCGAGGACAAGGACGCTAAGGGAATGAAGGCTTATCTCACAAAAATCAGGGAGAACCTTGCCGCCAACGACAAGCGACAAGGCTGACGGCGGCGTGCCGCGCAACGCCACACCACGGGGCATCGCGCGGCACGCCACATCCCGACAGCCACTGAAACAGAAGCAAACCAACAACAAACGAAGACAGCTTCACGACTGCTCCGCCAACCACGCGGGGGCTTTTCCTGCATTCATGGCGAGCCAACCTGCGGGTTGAGAAAGGCATTTGGCCGGGCATACGCCCTCCCAACATTCGTCAGAACAACACCGACAGAGGCGGAAAGCAACCGAAGCCAAAGAGCGGGAGCATCGCCGTGAGACTAAAATCAAAACTTACAAAACACCACTTATGGCAGCAGGCAAATGGATTGGAGGCATCCTCGGCTGGATGGCCGGAGGCCCTCTCGGCGCACTGGCAGGCCTCGCCATCGGCGCAATATTCGACTACGGGCTTGACGACGTAAACAAACAGGACAGCAACAGCAATCAGTCCACAGGCAGACAGTACGGGCAACGCAGCGAGGAGGGACAGCGCAACAGCTTCCTTTTCGCCCTGCTGGTGCTCGTGTCATACGTGATCAAGGCCGACGGGCGCGTGATGCACTCTGAAATGGAGGCCACACGGCGATTCCTCCGCAACAACTTCGGCCCCGAGGCGCAGTTGCAAGGCGAGGCGATTCTCTCCCGACTGTTTCAGGAACACAACATTCGCGGGCGGGCATCGTTCGCCGCCACCGTGGCCGACTGCTGCCGACAGGTGGCCGACAACATCGACCGCGCACAACGCCTGCAACTGCTCAGCCTGCTTGCGACAGTGGCGCGAGCCGACGGCACGGTGTCACCCGAAGAGGCGGAAGCCGTGCGGCAGTGTGCCGTATGGATGAGACTGACCGTCGACGATGCCGAAGCCGCACTCAGCCTCGGCGGCGACACCCTCGCAGATGCCTACAAGGTGCTCGGCGTGCAACCCACAGCCACCAACGACGAGGTGCGGCGTGCCTACCGAAAGCTCGCCCTTGAGTACCACCCCGACCGCGTGTCGGCACTCGGCGAAGATGTCCGCAAAGTGGCAGAGCGCAAGATGCAGCTGATAAATGATGCCAAGGAGCGCATCTACAAGGCTCGCGGAATGTAAGCCCGGAAAAGATTTTGCCAGCAAACTTCTTATCCACACCCTTGCGGAACGCAGGCGGCCTGCCGTTGCCTGCAACCAAAACTGAGTGAGTGTCAAGCCATGAAGAGAGACGGAAAGGCGTGCTTCAAGCAGGTCATGGTGCGCAATCGGAACGCCACGGCCGCCTCCCTTGCGCCTGATGCCACCACAAATACGCACCAAGCCATTCAACAACAACCAATGACGCAACCATGAGCATAACCTATCGCATCACTTACGCTATCTGTTACATAGTGTCATTGCTACCCCTGCGGCTTCTGTACACAATATCAAGCTGCCTCTATCCCGTAATGTATCATGTCGTGCGCTACCGCCGCGCCATCGTGCGCAAGAACCTGTCCGACTCTTTCCCCGAAAAGACAGAGGCCGAGATAGTGAGGATAGAGAAAGACTTTTATGCCTGGCTGTGCGACTATTTCGTGGAGGCGCTGAAGATGCTATCCATCAGCGAGCGCAACATCAAGCGGCGGATGACGTTCATCGGGTACGAGCAGATGGACGAAAGCATGAGGCAAGGCAAGGGCTGCTCGCTCTATCTGGGCCACTACTGCAACTGGGAATGGATTACGTCAATACCCCTTTTCCTGAAAAACGGCATCTGCTCGCAGATTTACCATCCTCTGGAAAACCGCAGCGTGGACTTGGTTTTCCAACGCCTGCGCAGTCGTTTCGGCTGCGTCAACATCGAGATGAACAAGTCGTTCCGCACTATCCTCACTTGGAAGCGGCAGGGAAAGGCCAACGCCGTGGGCTACATAGCCGACCAAGTGCCGGGCCTCAACAACGTGCATTGCTGGGTGGACTTCCTCAACCACGACACGCCCGTGTTCACAGGGGCGGAGAAAATCACCGTGCTCACCGGCGCAGACGTCTACTACGCCGACATCACGCGGCCACGGCGTGGCTACTATGTGTGTACGCTGAAGAAGATACCCATGCCCGACGGCGGCTACGAGACGTTCCACTTCACCCGCGAATATTTCCGCCTTTTGGAAGACAGCATACGCCGCGCGCCGCAATACTGGCTCTGGAGCCACAACAGATGGAAGCGCACGCGCGAACAGTTCAACAAGCAATTCACCGAGGAGGAGCGCAAGAGGATGCTCAGCCGGCTTTGACCCGCTCGCTGAAGCATGGGAAAGAGTTTGCAGAAAGGCTCTTCACGACGTAACAACGGCCTAACGACCGATTTGGGATAATCCTTGCCGTGCGGCGCGACCCGCAAAAGGACGGCAAGCGCGAAAACCGCAAATGATGCACACACATCGGTGATTTGCATAACAAGACTGCCGCCTTTTTGCCTAACTTTGCAAGCGGTGCGATGCAAGACAGCAATGCACCGGCACGCAACAAAACCAAAAGCATTATGAGACACATCGTGAGCAAGCTGGCGTGCCTGGCCATTCTACAGGCCGGCACAGTCTGCGCCAAGGCACAGGACGGCGCACCCGGCAACGCCAATGAGGAGCAGGCGAAGCCAAAAGTGTATTTCTACAAGGAGATAACGCCCGAAAACCTCGTAAAGATCTACGAGATTCTGGGGCGCGAGGCCACGGGCAAGGTGGCCGTGAAGCTGTCGACCGGCGAGCCGGGCGGGCACAATTTCCTGCAACCATCGCTTATAAAAGACCTCGTGGAAAAGGTCGGCGGCACCATCGTGGAGTGCAACACGGCATACGGCGGCCGCCGCTCCAACACGGAGGAGCACGCCAAGGCCGCACGCGAACATGGCTTCGCCGACATCGCCGACGTTGACATCATGGACGCAGAGGGCGAGACGCGCCTGCCCGTGGAGGGCGGACGCCACATCAGCTACGACATCGTTGGCTCTCACTTCACCGACTACGACTTCACAGTGGTGCTCTCCCACTTCAAGGGGCACGCCATGGGAGGCTTCGGCGGAGCAATAAAGAACATCTCCATCGGCATCGCCTCCTCCGCAGGCAAGCGGTGGATTCACTCCGCCGGGACGACAACCACGGGCTGGGGCAGACCCTCGCAGGACGATTTCCTCGAAACAATGGCCGAGGCGGCAAAGGCCGTGGCCGACCACTGCGGCAAGAACATAGTCTACATCAGCGTGGCCAACAACCTGTCCGTGGACTGCGACTGCGACGCTTCGCCTGCCGATGCTCAGATGGGAGACATCGGCATACTCGCATCGCTCGACCCCGTGGCACTCGACAAGGCCTGCACCGACCTCGTGCGCTCGTCCGACGATGACGGCAAAAAGCACCTAATAGAGCGCATCGACTCGCGCCACGGGATGCACACGCTCGACTATGCCGAGCAAATCGGGCTTGGCAGCCAGCAATACGAACTCGTGACGCTCGACTGACGACAGCCCGGCCACTGCACAACGGAAAGCCCCCTCAGCGAGCTTTTCAGAGCCACATCCGCACGGGATGTGGCTTTTTTGCGTAAATTTGCAGCATGATAGCATTCCCAAAAGCCAAAATCAACCTCGGACTTAACATCGTGAGCCGCCGCCCCGACGGCTACCACGACCTCGAAACCGTGTTCTACCCCATCCCACTGACCGACGCGCTGGAGGTGATTCCGATGCACGCCGACTTCCCGTCGGCTACAGCCTGCGACGTGAAAGTGACCGGAATGGCAATCGAGGGCGACGAGCAGAGCAACCTTGTGGCCAAGGCCCACCGCCTGCTGGCCGCCGACTACAGCCTGCCGCGCGTACACACACACCTCCACAAGGCCATCCCCATGCAAGCCGGAATGGGCGGCGGCTCAAGCGACGGGGCTGAAATGCTTCGTCTCATGGCCGACATCGCCGGCCTCGGACTGTCAGACGAGACCCTCGAAAGCTACGCGGCACGCCTCGGGGCCGACTGCGCATTCTTCATAAAAGGCACGCCTGCCTACGCGGAAGGCATCGGGGAGCGCCTCCAACCCATAAGCCTCCGCCTCGAAGGATGGCGCATCGGCATAGTGTGCCCACACATAGCAGTGTCCACGCGCGAGGCTTTCGCACACATAAAGCCACGCCCCACGAGCGAGAAATGCCGCGAAACAGTGATGCAGCCCGTTGAGACGTGGCGCGGACGGCTGGTGAACGACTTTGAAAGCAGCGTCTTCGCAGCACACCCCGAGATAGGCCGCATCAAGCAAAAGCTCTACGAGCTGGGCGCGACATACGCCTCGATGAGCGGCAGCGGCAGCAGCGTCTACGGCCTTTTCAGGCAAGAAGTCCGCCTCGCCGACCATTTCCCAGACGCATTCACATTCGAGACAACCCTCTGAAAACGAGGCACTAATACACATCAATGCCTAAACGGTTAGCCAACGAACGTCCCGCCGCTTTCCGTTTAGGCATTAATTGCTTCGCAATAAGGCATTAAATGCAGTCCAATTAGGCATTAATTGGACTGCATTCTGACGTTAAACGCAACGCATTTAGGCATCTAATTTCCGGCATCCGCCGTGAGACGGGAAACGACATCCGCAGATGCCGCCGCCCAATGCCTTGCTATCAGAAAAATAATCCGTATATTTGCAGCGGGCAACCATTGCCCAGACACAAGACAACACAAACATAACAATAACAAAACAAGACAAGAAACAGACAACATATCCGACTTAGACATATTGTATAATAAGAAGCATTAGCTATTATTTCGCGTTCTGCTAAAGCCTAGGAAACTTTAAGTGAAATAGAATACCCGAAATAATAGGTAAGGCGTATCCTTGGATTGGATGCCTTATCCTGCCATATAATAAGCAATGCTCCACCCGGATGGGTGTGGGCACTTATTGGCAGGATGGGGTTTCATTCCTAGGCTACCTCGCAGAACGCAATAAGACGGCTCACACCTTTTTATTGTGTTCACGCGGATTGATAGTTGATGCCCCAAAACTATCAATCAACATGGCCAACAAAAAACTTAATGCGGCGAAGAAAGCGAAAAAGGACGAGTTCTACACGCAACTCTCCGACATCGAGCGCGAGCTTCAGCACTATCGCCAACACTTTCGCGGAAAGACGGTGCTCTGCAACTGCGATGACCCATACGAAAGCAATTTCTTCAAGTATTTTGCGCTCAACTTCAACTCCCTTGGACTGCGAAAACTCATCTGCACGTGCTACAACGGCTCGCCTGTGCAGGGCAACGAACTGCAATTACGGCTCAAAGGCTTCGACATCGAACCGAAACGACAGGCATACAAAGTGGAAATCACAGAGGTGAGCGACTTCAACAGCGACGGCGCGGTCGACCTGTCAGACGTGCGCTACCTGCTGCAAAACGACCGAAACGTACTCACCTATTTAAAGACAGGCGACTTCCGCTCGCGCGAGTGCATCGAATTGCTGGAACAGGCCGACATTGTTGTGACCAATCCTCCGTTCTCTTTATTCCGGGAGTACATCGCACAACTGGTGGGATACGGCAAGAAATTCATCGTCATTGGCCACCAAAACGCCATCACGTACAAAGAGATATTCCCGCTCATAAGACAAAACATGATATGGTTGGGCTATGGGTTCAAGGGAATGGCTGCCCATTTCTACTCGCCTTACGAGGACATTGCGACGGCTTCCGACCATCGAAAGAACATGATTCGTGTCTCGGGAGTGACATGGTACACCAACATCGAAACATCCAAAAGGCAAGAAGAGATTGACCTCGTGTGCAGATACAATCCCGAAGATTACCCGAAATATGAGGACATTGATGCCATCGACGTTTCCGAATCGCTTGCAATACCATACGATTATGCGAATATGATGGGAGTACCCATAACATTCCTATATCACTTTAACCCAGCACAGTTTGAACTCATCGGCTGTTGTGAACCATGCTTATCCCTCTCTACGCTAAGGAAAATGCCGAATTTCAAAGAGTATAAGTCAAGGCAGAAAATGTACAATGGCATCCTGTGCCAAAAGAAATACCACAGACTGATAATAAGAAACAAACACCCTAAGAACCAATAACCCAATGATGACAATCAGCCAAATGTCAGTCACTGTCGGCGAGGTGTGCGAAGGCTACGTCGACAACGACGAGCTGGGAGTGCGCGGCTACGGTGGACGGCTCGACATCCGGCCTCCATACCAACGCGAGTTCATATACAACGAGAAAGAACAAGAGGCCGTCATACGCACCGTGCTACGCGGATACCCGCTCAATGTGATGTACTGGGTCAGGCGCAGCGACGATGCCGAGTGCCCGTTCGAGGTGATGGACGGACAGCAACGGACGCTCTCACTCTGCCAATATGTGGCAGGAAACTTCTCCGTTGACTTCAAGAACTTCTCCAACCAGCCCGATGACATACGCAAACGCATACTCAACTACGAGCTGATGGTCTACGTCTGTGAGGGCGAACCTTCGGAGAAACTGGAATGGTTCAAGACGGTGAACATCGCAGGAAAGCCACTGAACGAGCAGGAAATACGCAACGCCGTCTACGCCGGGTCGTTCGTCAGCGATGCAAAACGTCACTTCTCAAAACCGAACTGCGGCGCATACCGTCTTGCAAAAGACTTCATCGACGGTAAACCCATACGGCAAGACTTCCTAAAGAAAGCCTTGGAGTGGATGGCCGAGCACAAAACGAGGCAGGGAAAGGGACAATCGGCCGTGGATTACATGGCAGAACACCAGCACGACCCCAACGCGAACAATCTCTGGACATATTTCCAAACGGCAATAAACTGGGCGATAAACAACTTCGACCCACGGCATTTCAAGCGCATAATGAAAGGGGTTGACTGGGCACTCTACTACGACCGATACGGCAGCACAACACTCGACACGGCCAACCTCGCCCGACGCATACGCGAACTGATGCTCGACGACGAGATACAGCGTCAAACGGGCATCATCCCTTACGTACTCACGGGCGACGAACGACATCTTGACCTAAGAACGTTCCCCGAGAAAATGAAACTCGCCGCATGGGAAAGGCAAGGGCACGTGTGCCCGCTTTGCCACAAAAAATATGACTATGAGCAAATGGAGGGCGATCACATCACACCGTGGCGCGACGGGGGACGCACCACTGAAGACAACTGCCAAATGCTTTGCCGCGACTGCAATCGCCGCAAAGCGGCAAAGTGACGGGCTTTGCATTTCACACTGAATGCACACTCCCAACGAAACGAAAAGGCCTCGCGGAACAATCCGCGAGGCCGTGCTTCTGAATCATTTGCCTTTAACCAAATCGGGCATCAGACTGCCAATGCCTGCATTACGCTGGCGTTATGGTTCCCGCGCGCCATGCCTCATGGTTTCCGTTTTGGGCATACGCCTGCCAATGGCGTGCGCAATTACCGCGAGTTCCTAAAGCTGCCGCCGCTATTGGTCGAGCCACTGCGAGAGGAACTGGAGCTTTTACTGGATGCCGATGTGCCGCTGCGGGAGGATGAACTGGATGAACTTCCCGACGAGGTGCTGCGCACAGACGTGCCTGTGGTACGCGACGTGCTGAACGAACCTTTGGCCGACGACGTGCCGGAGCTTGTTCGGCGCGTCGATGTGCCGCTCGTTGTGGAAGTCGAACCCGTGCGCTGCGAGCGGAACGAACCGCTCGTGGTGGACGTACCGGTCTGCCGGCTGGACGACGATGAACCCGTGCCGGAGGTTGTTGTGGTGCGGTTGTTCCCGAACGAGCCTTGCTGCCGCGAGCTGCTACCGGAAGACTGCGACCCGGAGCCTTTCACTGTGACACGTGTAGAACTGTTCGCCCCGGCGCGGTTGCCCTTCAGCTTGCCGTTGTCCCAGAGCGTGCGCATACCATGATCCCGTGGCTTGACGGCCTGGAATGTGGAGCGATGGGAGTGGTAGTAGCTCTTGCCGCCGTTGCTTCGCCAGCTGTGTCCGCCGCGATAGCTGACGTAAACGGTGGGATGACTGAAATAAAAGTAGTCGCGACGCGGGTAGCGCGCATAGATGGCGAAGTGCCAATAGCCATCGAGCCAGTAGAGCGGGCGATAGAAATAGGTAGCGGCGCAGAACGCATCCCACTGCCAGGAGAGCAGAATGTAGCTCATGTCGAGGTTGCGTTGCATCCAGCAGTCACTGAAAACGTTGTCCACGCTTGTGACATCCATGAGGTAGTCAAGGTTTATTTCGTAAGCTGCATCATACTGTTCGGCCGTGAGGTTCAACTCGTAGGCCATCTTGTCGGTGAGGAAAAGAGCCTCCCGACGCGCCTGCTCATAGCTCATGGAGCTGGCCGACAGAGCCATCAGGAGCATGGCGGCAAGGGCTGCGATAGTCTTTTTCATAACCTTTCGTATTGACTTGTACAACAATCCGTGATTTATCTCTGACGCAAAGTAAGTATAAAAAGAGCATTACGCCAAAGGATTTACCCTTTTTGTCGGAGGAAAATCCCTATGTCTACAATGTTTCCATCACCCGTGAGCCTCGTTATTGGCTTTTTTACTAACTTTGCAGCCGGCTGCTTTGGCCGCGCCCTCATTTTCATCAAATCACGCGCTGAAAGGGAACATGAATTTTCTTACGACTTTATTGGTTTGTCTCACGAGCATGGCTGCGGCCACGGCAGCCCATGCTGGCAGCCGCCGCGCATTGGCAGACTCCATTGAATATGCCGTGTCGGCGCAGGTCAGCACATCCGCCGGCGACTACACCCCACTCTGGCTCAACGCAAACAAGCACGGACTCAGCTCCCTAAAGCTCAACAACGGCTACCTGCGGGCGGCGGCGACAAGGCCGCTGGAGCGCGACTCGGCACGCCGCTGGGGCGTGGGCTACGGCCTCGACGTGGCCGTGGCATACAACTACACGAGTACGTTCATCGTGCAACAGGCCTTCGTCGAGGGGCGTTGGCTGAAAGGAGTGCTCACCGTCGGCAGCAAGCAATGGCCCATGGAGCTGAAGAACCAGAAGCTAAGCTCCGGCTCACAGACGCTCGGCATCAATGCCAGACCCGTGCCACAGGTGAGGATTGCGCTGCCCGACTACTGGGATGTGCCGTTCACCAGGGGCTGGCTCGGGCTGAAAGGCCACATCGCCTACGGCATGACGACGGACGCAAACTGGCAGAAGGACTTCACAGGAAAGAAGTCGAAATACACAACCAACACTTTCTACCACAGCAAGGCGGGCTACCTCCGCGTCGGCCCAGAGCGCGGCCACGTCAACGTGGAACTCGGACTGGAAATGGCCGCACAGTTCGGCGGCGACAGTTACCTGCCAAACGGCGACGGCACGATGGTGAAAGTGGAGAACAAGAAAGGGATAAGCTCGTTCATCAACGCCTTTATCCCAGGCGGCTCGGAGGTGGTTGAGACCACATACAAGAACTCGGAGGGCAACCTTGTGGGAAGTTGGGTGGCGCGGGTGAACCTCGACTTCGCCTCGTGGAACCTCGGAATATACGCCGACCACTTCTTTGAAGACCACTCGGCGATGTTCCTCCTCGACTACGACGGCTACGGCGAGGGCGAGGAATGGAACACGAGGAAGACCAACCGCTACCTTATGTACTCGCTGAAAGACATGCTCTTGGGTGCGGAACTGAAACTGAAACGATTCCGTTGGGTTGATGCCATAGTCGTGGAATACCTCTATTCAAAATACCAGAGCGGCCCGATATACCACGATCACAATCAAAACATATCCGACCACATAGGCGGCGTGGACAATTACTATAACCATTATATATATACGGGGTGGCAACACTGGGGGCAAGTGATTGGCAATCCGCTCTATCTCTCGCCGCTTTACAACACCGACGGGACAATAGAGGTGAAGAACAACCGCACCGTGGCGTGGCACGCCGGACTAAGCGGGCATTCCATAAACGGCCTGGCCTACCGCCTTCTGGCCACGTGGCAGAAGGGCTTCGGCCGATACACCGACCCATACACTGACCCACGAACGAGCTTCAGCCTGCTGGCCGAAGCCACATACGACTTTCCCAAGAGCGGGCCGCTGCACGGCTGGAGCGTGACGGCGGCCTACGGCATGGACGCGGGCAGCCTGCGCGGCGACAACCAAGGATTCCAACTGACCATCACGAAAAGCGGGCTGTTCGGCCTCAGTAGTAAAAAGAAATGAAAAAACTGCTCATATTGCTGGCTGCCTGCGCAGCCATAGCCTCGTGCGACATAGTTACATCGGACAACGGCGACCTCGACGGATTCTGGCAAATGACAGGAGTGGACACGCTGTCTACGGGTAACCATGCCGAGACGAAAGAGAACCGAGTGTTCTGGGCGGTGCAGGCCAACCTGCTGCGCACCATGTCCGACAGCTACAACGTGCTGTTCCGATTCGAGCACACTGCCGATTCGCTGACCATCTACGACCCATACATAGACGAACGCGACTCATCTGACATAAAGGTGGAAGACGTATCGCTGCTCACGCCGTTTGGAGTGAACAATCTCCGAGAGGGTTACAGCGTGCTGGAACTAAGCGGCAGCTCCATGATACTCCAGTCGGAGACACTCCGTCTCTATTTCCGAAAATACTGACCAAACGCGGAATAGACCATCTCCAAAATTCCATCCGCCGACAACACGCGCGCCACTATCCCGTCACGCGCCAAGGAACGCAACACGCATATCCCCAAGCGAGAGCACGGCAGTGGCGCAACAATTTTTCACCCAAGCACTCGTCTGTGTGCCTACACAGCAATTTTGTATAAAAAAAGCAGCGAAAATCTTTGGCTGTAAACAAACAATATGGTATCTTTGCATTGTTATCCTGAAAACAATCTTTTTGCCTTAAAGAGACTAATACCTATTGAAGATTATGAAGCGATTGTCTGTGAGGATCATCGCTTTATTTTTTTGACCATGCGGCAAAAGGGTTAATAAAAATTAAACACACTGCATTCGCTTTGCCCCAAACAATATTAAATGATGAAAAATGTATAACTTTGCGCCCGATTTAGTCCGTGGAGGCAAAGCAAGCGAAGGCACGATGCCCATCCGCCTCGCGGAAAAACCCGTTCAACAACACATTCATCAATGTACGTAATTGTAGAGATTAACGGTCAACAGTTCAAGGCCGAGGAGGGCAAGAAGCTCTTTGTCCACCACATCCGCGAATCGAAAGAAGGCCAGTCTGTTGAGTTTGACAAGGTGCTGCTCGTCGACAAGGACGGCGCAGTGGAAGTAGGCGCACCCACGGTAGAGGGCGCCAAGGTCGTATGCGAAGTGCTCACGCCGCTCGTTAAAGGCGACAAGGTGATTGTCTTCAAGATGAAACGCCGCAAGGGCTATCGCAAAAAGCACGGCCACAGGTCTCAGTTCACCGAGATAAAGATCAAGGAAGTAATCGCTTAAAGACAAAGGAGGAATCAAGAGATGGCACATAAAAAAGGCGTAGGCAGTTCAAAGAACGGCCGCGAATCGGCTTCGCAACGACTTGGTGTCAAGATTTGGGGAGGCCAAAAGGTCATCGCCGGCAACATCATCGTGCGCCAGCGCGGCACCAGACACTATCCCGGCGCCAACGTCGGCATGGGCAAAGACCACACACTCTATGCCCTCACAGACGGCGTTGTGAACTTCAAGAAGTCCCGCGAGAAGAGCTTCGTGTCGGTGATTCCTGTCACCACGACGGAAGCCTGAACGCGATTCGGCATTCAAACGCCGCGTCGCAGACGGAAGACTAAAGACAGATAGCCAAGGGCTGGGAAGCGAGTGAGGGCAACACAACGCCCTGACATCACCGCTTCCCAGCCCTTGGCTCTTTTCCATCCGTGCTTCGGCACTTCGGCAGAAGCACCGTTTCGCCCCGCTATCGCGCCCGAACCACAGCCCCGAGCCTCATCGGCGCGACTCATCCTGCACCCAAAAGCTCATGCCAATGGATAGCGACGGATTGACGTTGTAGCGCAGTTCAGCCCCTATCCTATCGCCGAAATCGCCCAAGTCGTACAGCGGTCGCGGAATCTTGTTGGACACAACGGACTTCTGTCCGAACACGTATGCCTCCCAATGCTCGTTGAACCGATAGCCGACAACGGCACTAAGGCCGGCATCGTTGAACTGCGTCGCACCCCAGTTGAAGTGGGAATAGTAGCCGCCCACGGCCACCGTAAGCCGTGGGGCAAGCTCCGTTGCATACATCATTGCCACGCTCTGCGAGAAGCCGGAGCCGCGAAAGCGGCCAAGCCCCACCGTGGCGGCAAGCGAGATCGAGGCGTTCATTCCCGGATGCAAGCTCCATTCGTTCCACCCCACGTATGGGATGAAGTGCGTGGGCGAGGCCATCGTGCCCCTCAACGTCAGCGGGGGCAAGGCCAACGTGTCTGCCTCCGGGGCGGGAAGCGACACGGGTTGCTCCACGCCTGCCGCTGCCACGGAGGCCGACACGGGCTGCACCGGGGCATCGACGGCCTCTGCACGAGACACGGCGACACCTCCGGCGGACGGCTCTTGCGCTTGCGCCGCCAGCGCGAGGAAAGACAGTGCGGCGGCAAACAATGTTTTCCCAATCATAGGCAAGCGGTTTATCTGTCTGCTGCGAACAGCGGATCTTCCGGCATCACCATCACAGGCTCCTGCTCATACAGCTTCTGTATCTTCGACGGCACATACTTGCGATCCACCACCAAGCGGAACATATACTCCCTGAACCACCGTGCCGACATTATAAGGTAACCGTTCTGCTGGCTCCAGTTGCCCCAGCTGTTCTCCACTTTCCACTTCGTTGGCTTGCCATCGCCATCGAGATCGACAGCCGTCAGCGTCATGGCATGGGTCGAACCGCTGTCGAACGTGCTGATGCGCCCGGCCTTGTCCATGCCGAACGTCGTGCCCATGAGCGAGGCATAGTCGTAGTTTTCCGTGTCGGCGTAGCCACGTTCGCGGTCGAGTTGCTTCCCCACGTCATAGGAGCTGTACAGCTTCCGGCCGTCCTTCAGCGAGGCAATGGCCATCTGTTCGATGTCTTCCATCGGCAGGTTGATGTATTTCCAGTTGTGCCCGTCGTAAGTATGGCGGTCATATTCCACCTCGTAAGTCTTGTAGTACGGCCTGCGCGGGTCGTTCATCGCCATGATGAACGTGCCGTTGAGCTTCCCGCCGACCACCTTTTCGTAGAATTCGAGCGGCGTATATTCCTTTGCCTCGCCCACGGTCTTGCCCGCCTTGTTCTTGAACGCATAACTGAACGTCTGCGGCGGCTCGCCTATGGTCAGCGCAAGCATATTATATATGGTGGCCAGCATTTCCGTCTTGGCCGCCGCCAGCTCCTCCGCCGTCTTGCCGTCGGCCACCATCTGGCGCAGCTGCAAGCCCTGTTCGCGCAGTTTCGACGACACGAGACGAGCCATGCGCGACGTGTTGTCGGTGGAGTAGGTCTCCGGCATCACCTCCGCCGGCACGAGACCGTATTTCTCCGCAAGGTCGGCCACGCCGCAGAATGTGCCGCCGTCGCCGATGGGACTCTTGAAGAAGAAGCGCACCCGCTCGTCGTCGATGGGCTTGTCGGCATTGTCCAGTATGCCTTGCAGGAAGAGGTTGGCCTTCTCCAACTGGTCGTAGAAGAAGAGATAGCTATGCGAGAACTCCACCACGAGGCTGTCCGTGCGTGCGGCGAAAGCCGAGCGGAGCACGTTCAGCCCACTGAACATCCAGCAACGGCCGGAGCTTTGCTGGTTGGTGATCGACTGTTTGGGCGTCTCCACGCTGAAGTTGGTATCTATTTGCCCAGCGTTGGCCCTGTTCTTTGCCAGTGCGTCGATGGAGTTGGAAGCCAAGGCGTTGGACAAAGCCCGCGAGGCTGCATTCTCCGCGACGGAGTGTCTCATTCCGTCAAGCATTTCCTGCGTGATGCCTCCATTGGCCTGGGCGGACATTTGCCCGCAAACGGCAAGGGCGAGAGCCGTCATTGCTATCTGTCTGTACATTGATATATATAATTATGTGATATTCGTAATCCGATTGTCCACTGCCGATGCTCATGGCACGAAAGTGCAACGCGCCTGCCGGCACACGCGGCGAGCGTCTCCTTATAGGCGTTCAAATATACATATTATTTCCAAAAACGGCAAGACATTCACCATCTTTCACCTCCACAGGGCATCATTCCAGCATGATGCCTAACGTTTGTTTCGCTTTTTTGCAAAACATTTGGCCGTTAAATCCAATGCACTTACTCCTCTGTCGGCAAGGCCACGGCAAAGACAGGAACCAAGCGTCGCACCATGCCCGCCGCTCTGAGGCGCAGCAACAGGAATCCGGCTCAAATCCACTGCCTGCACGTTATAGAGTGTTAAGGCAAGGCACGTTGTCACAAGCATATTCTTATATTTGCATAATATATCACCGCACACGGGAAACTGCAAGCAAGTTTGCTTCCGCCCGTTTGCGCCATACCAACCTAAACACAGCAATGGGAAAAGACGAATACATATCTCTGCTAAGGCAGACAGGACGCGAAGGCATCGACAGCGTGGTGGATTATCTCGACAAGGCGGGCTTCTTCAGGGCACCGGCATCCGTCAATCGCCATCTAAGCCGCGACGGCGGACTGCTCGAACACTCCATGAACGTCTACCGCATGGCAATGATGCTGCGCGAACAGATGGTGGCCATGAAGCCCGAAACGGAGCAACGGCTGCCCGTCGAGAGCGTCACCATAACCGCATTGCTCCACGATGTGTGCAAGGCGAACATCTATCGAAAGGTGACGAAATACCGCAAGGATGCCAACAACCGCTGGGAGAGCTACGACGGATACGACACTGACTACGGCCGCTTTCCTCTCGGCCACGGCGAGAAGTCGGTTGTGATGCTGCTGCGCCTCGGACTGGAGCTGACCAACGACGAGGTGCTGGCCATCAGGTGGCACATGGGCGCATGGGACTTGCCGTTCCAGAGCTACGAGGCCAAGAGCAACATCTCGGCGGCAAGCGACGTGCCGCTCGTTGCCATAATCCAAGCCGCCGACGCGCTTGCCGCCCATGTGCTGGAGTGTTAGGCAGCACCCTCTCACCCCACTCTCTTCAGCCGCAGACTGTTTAGCACAACGCTCACGCTGCTCATGGCCATCAGTGCGCTGGCCCACATCGGCGTGATCTGGAAATGAAGCCACGGGGAGAGCACTCCGGCCGCGAGCGGGATGCTGACAACGTTGTAGACGAAAGCCCAGAAAAGGTTCTGGTGTATCATGCCCACCGTGCGGCGCGACAGCCTCACCGCCTCTGGGATGCGCCGCAGGTCGTCGGCCATGAGCGTCACTTGCGCAACGTCCATCGCCACGTCCGTGCCACGCCCCATTGCGATGCTCACGTCGGCGGCGGCCAGAGCCTGGCTGTCGTTTATTCCGTCGCCCACCATCGCCACGCGGTGTCCCTCCGCCTGAAGGCGGCGCACGGTGTCCTCCTTGTCCTGCGGCATCACGCGGCTTTGCCAATGGCCGATGCCGGCCTTTTCTGCCCAATAGGCGACAGCCTCCTCCGTGTCTCCGCTCATCATCGTAATCTCCACCCCGTCGCGGCGCAGCTCGTCGAGAGCCTCGCGGGTGTGGGGCTTGAGCCGTTCCTTGCGCTCAAAGGGGTTGTCAGCGCAGTCGCCTTGCCCTGCACACGGGCACGCACTGTTCACTATCTCGGTGAGCGTGCCCGTCTTGTCCGTAACGAGTGCATCCACCTTGCACAGGTTCTCCAGTGCCGTTGCGTCCTTTATCAGTATGCCGCGCTCGGCTGCCTTGCCCATGCCGACCATCAGCGCGGTGGGCGTAGCCAGTCCCATGGCGCAGGGGCAGGCAATCACCAGCACCGACACGGCCGACAGCACTGCCCTCGGCATGGCCTCCATGCCGCCGATGGCGAGCCACGCCACAAACGTGACCACGGCTATGGCGAGCACCGCTGGCACAAAGACGAGAGCCACCTTGTCCACCACGCGCTGCACGGGGGCTTTTGAGCCTTGCGCCTGTTCCACCATTCTTATCATCCCGGCAAGCACCGTCTCCGCGCCTACGGCCTCGGCCTTGAACCTCGCCGTGCCCTCGCGCACCACCGTGCCGGCCAGCACTTTCGTGCCCACGCCCTTGGCCACGGCCTCCGGTTCGCCGCTGATCATGCTCTCGTCCACACGGGCCTGCCCGCTGACGACAGTGCCATCGACGGGCACTTTGTCGCCCGGACGTATCTCTATCGTGTCGCCCGGGCGCAACGCCGCAATCGGGGCATCCGTCACGCTGTCGCCGTCGACGAGGCGCGCCGTCTTCGGCGCAAGCCCCATGAGGGAGCGTATGGCCGATGCCGTGCCGCGCTTGGCACGCTCCTCGAGCAAGCGTCCCGTGAGCACGAAAGTGATTATCATCACCGACGCATCATAATAGGTGTGCCACTCTATGCCTCGCCCGCCCCAGAAGCGTTCGCCCCAGAACGTGTTGAACACGCTCAATGCGAACGAGACGGCGGTGCTCATGGCCACGAGCGTGTCCATGTTGGCCGACAGATGGCGAGCCTGCCGAATGGCGGTGGCATAGAACTGCCGCCCGCAGAAGATGAGATTGGCCAACGCCACCACAAGCATCAGCTGGTTGGCGGCATCGCGCCCGCCGACATTCACCCACCCCATCGACAGGCACATCGTAAGCACGGCAAACAGCCACGATGCCGCCACGCGCCGACGGAGCAACGCATAAGAGCGGTGCTCTATGGCCTCCACGTTGCGGTCGCGCTCAATCACCATGTCATAGCCCACTGACGCAAGCTCTGCCTTCATCTGTTCAAGGGTCACGGCCTGCGGGTCGTACTCCACGAGGGCTGTGCGTGCCGGCAGGTTTACCGCCGCCGAGGCCACGCCGTCAATCGAACGGAGCTTGCGCTCAACGTTGGCGGCGCACCCGGCGCACATCATTCCAAGCACTGCAATGGTCTTCTTTTCCATAATCAATAGGTTTCTCTGCACAGGGACAGGCCACGGCGACAGCCCCTGCGCCACTCTGCCCGCATCTCTTCAGCGTCTCGGGCATGGCGCAAACGGGCGGGAAGCGAACTTGCCCGCATTTCCCGTGTGCCGTCCTTACGTCTGCAAAGGTATGGCAAAAGTACACGACGGCGTTACGGAATGATGGAAAAGATTTAC
>CAZURD010000008.1:0-5392 GCA_964623445.1 uncultured Prevotella sp.
ACGTCCTTTACTCGACAGTGAGCAAAGAGTCGACTTTCTCAAATTGTGTCCCCATGTTAAGGTTCAAGTAGATGCGATAGAGAGCCGGCCCCCATTTCTTCTTTTCTTCCGGCGCGAGCAAGCGATAACGCTCCATGTAAGGCAGTGCCTTTTGGTACATGTTGCGTATCAAAGCACGATATTTGCGCGAATCGTTTTTCTGCTCTATCTCAAGAATCTCGTTGAGATAGGCTGTGCCTGCATTATAGTATGGCTCGGGCAACGTATCATTGAGTTCTATAAGATAATCGCTCACGGTAATACATTCGCCATACATCCCCATGTTTAACAGCACCGTTGACTTTGCAAAAAGATACAAAGGACTCACGCTGTCTATCTTTAGTGCCATGTCGGCAATGTGCAAAGCACTGTCTGCCTGATTGCTGGCAGTATAGTAATCAATAAGGTGGGAGAAGAAATAAGGTGACTGGGGATATTCCTTGAAACCTTGATAAAGTATATTCAGATAGTTCGCCGTATCTTTTTCCGAGACATACGCCTCCGACACATATATGAGCGTATGGCGGCGTTTGGCTTTGTTGCAAAGTGCCAGCTGCGCGTGTTGGAGTGTATGGCTGGCTTTTTTCTGCTTGAAACCACAGTACGTAGCCCAATAGGCGGCGTATGGCATCATGCTGTCATTGTCCAAATAGTCATATTCGGCGAACAATGGCTGCCTTGCGCAGTCGATATAGTCATCGAAAAAAGTATATGCCTGCCCATAATCTGCCTTATGAATGAAGTACATGCCGCCATAGTACAGATTCGGGCGATATGTGTTCAGTTCCTCTGCATGTCGCCGCCTGTGGTTCGGCCGGCCTTTTTTGTCCTGCCCCATATCCATTTCTATGGAGTCAAGCGTTTCCAACACAGAGAACATCTTCTTCGTTAGGTTGAAGAAATTTGCCGTGTCGTAAGTCTGTTTAAGATACAGCTGTTCATTTCCTGCATCATATTGCTTGCGCACAGACTGGTAGAGCAGCATGTAGACACGTGGATCGGACCTGCTGGCAGAGTCTTTTGCCAGCAAGTCTTCCATCAGCTTTTGCGCCTTGTCGAAGTCTTTGCCGCTCTTAATGTAAGACCGTGCCTGTGACATCTCCTTTCGTTGAGCCATCAGGCACGGTGTTACAATTGTCAAGAGAAGCGCTGTCAAGATCAGCTTTCTCATTGGCTGGAATTTTTCTTATTCGCCGCCCAAGAGCTTTTCCATTTCGCTCGACTTCTCCGTGTCGCCAAGGTTGTAGTAGATTTGGTAGAGAGGATAGGCCCAGTTCACCGACTTTCTGTCAGGATCAATCTCCCTTGCCCTCTCAAGATACACCTGAGCTTCCGCCAGCACCTCTTTCACCTTATCCGCATTTTCAGCGGTCAGGCCACCAGTGTTCTTGTCGGCCAGCTTGTCTTTCATCTCAATGGCCTTCTGGTTGAGGCAAACGCCGGCGTTGAAAATCACTTGCACGAAGCTGGGATCAAGCTCTGCGGCCTTTGCATACGAAGCTACGGCATCGTCCCACTGGCTGGCGTTCATTTCCGCCTCGCCTTTCAAGGCCCACGCCATCTTGTTGTTGGGGTCGCGAGCGATTTCCGCCTCGACCCATGCCTTCATTTCCTCTTGGCGTCCGGGCTTAGAGTAATAGTCCATGAGCATGTTGAAGTAGCGTGGCTCGTCTGGCATCATGGCGTGGAATTGCTTCACGGTCTCCAGGTAAGCCAGTGAGTCTTCCTTCGTCTTGGCACCATCGCGCTGCGCGAAGAGCACGATTTCCTTGGCATCTTTCACTCTCGAAGAGTCCTCAGCCGCCATGTTTGCATACTTAATGGCCGTGGGATAATCTTTCAGGTTGTATGAAGCGAGACCTATGAAGTAGCACACGTCAGGGCGATAGGGGTCGTTCGACATATCCAGTCCGGCGAAAAGCGAATCGTTAGCGCAGTCGATGTAGAGTTTCCATGCCTTTACAGCCTGCTCCACATTTCCCTTTCCGTATTCATATTGACCTGCGGAGATGACATACGGACGCGAGAGTTGGAACTTCGGGCCGTTTGTCTGACGGAAGCGCAGCTTCACCTTTCCCTTCTCATTGGGCTGGCAGTCGTACTTGTCGCACTGCATTGCGGCCTCAAGCGCAGCCACCATTGCACCGTGCATCTTAGCAGTATCCTGCACGTTGTCAGTGCCTTTGGCAGCATTTTCCTCTGGCACTTTCATCTCCCTCATAAAGATTCCGTATTGGATGTTGCTCATCACATTCCATGCGTTTGCCTTGTCGGTGGTCTCGTCAGACGTCAGGGCTGGCTCGATGGTTTGCAGGGCTTGCTCCAATTCTCCCTTGTCGCATAACTTCTTGGCCTGCTTCACCAAGTCGTCTTGCGCATTGGCGGCAATGGCCATTGACACCATTGCTGCCGCAATCATCAGTTTTCTCATTGTTCTCTCTATTGTTTAGTTAACGTTAAAGGTCTTTCCTTAGTCTTGCGTGCTGTCATCTTCCACTTCGGTCTCACTGTCGTCGCCTTGCAGCTCGTCGTCTGGCTCTTCGTAGGAGTCGGTTTCTACGATGGGCGCGGTTGACGTTTCAGCCTTTTCCATGTCCTCGTCAAGCTCATTGATGGCTTCGAGATTTGCCATGTCGTCATTCGCCGCACTCATCACTTTGCACACGCTGGCAATGGTGTCGCTCTTCTTTGTGAGATTGATTAGGCGCACGCCCTGTGTGGCTCTGCCCATCACTCGCACATCAGCGACCCGCAAACGTATGAGAATGCCGCTCTTGTTGATGATCATAAGGTCGTTGTCGTCGGTGACTGTCTTTATTGCCACGAGGCGTCCGGTCTTTTCCGTGACATTAAGCGTCTTCACACCCTTGGCTCCTCGCGCCGTCTTCCGATAGTCCTCCACGTCGCTGCGCTTGCCATAGCCATTCTCACTGACAACCATGATGGTTTCTTTCTCGGGGTCATTAATGCAGACCATGCCCACCACTTCGTCGTCGCCATCATCGAGTTTCATGCCCCTCACGCCTGCGGACACGCGCCCCATCGTGCGAACATGGCTCTCATTGAAGCGTATTGCGCGGCCGTTGCGGTTGGCCAGCACTATTTCATTGTGCCCATTCGTCAGCCTTACGCCCACAACTTGGTCGTCTTCGCGAATGTTGATGGCTATCACGCCATTTGCCCGTGGACGGCTATACGCCTCAAGGCACGTCTTCTTTATTATGCCGTGCTTCGTGGCGAACATCACATAGTGGCTGTTAAGGAACTCAGCGTCGGCGAATTTCTTTATCCGCAACACAGCGTTGATGCTGTCGTCAGGCTCAATGTTAAGCAAGTTTTGTATTGCCCTGCCCTTTGAACTCTTGTTGCCTTCGGGTATTTCGTAGCATTTCAGCCAATAGCAACGGCCCTTTTGGGTGAAGAAGAGCAGCGTGTTGTGCATCGTTGCGGGGTAGATATACTCCGTGAAGTCCTCGTCGCGCGTGTTTGCGCCTTTGCTCCCCACGCCGCCCCGGCTCTGTTCCCTGAACTCCGTCAATGCCGTGCGCTTGATGTAGCCAAGGTGACTGATGGTAATCACGACGGGATCGTCTGGATAGAAATCCTCCGCGTTGAACTCCTCGCCGGAGTAGCGTATCTCCGTTCGACGCTCGTCGCCATATTTTTCTTTCACTTCCAGCAGCTCGTCCTTAATCACTTTCTTGCACAATTCAGGGTCGTCGAGCACAGCCTGCAAGTGGGCAATGAGCTTTTCCAGTTCCTCGTACTCGTGATGGAGCTGATCCATCTGTAGGCCGGTAAGCTGCCTGAGCCTCATATCGACAATGGCGCGTGACTGAACATCGTCGAATTCAAAGCGCGTCTTCAGTCCCTCGATGGCCTCTTGCGGTGTGCGCGATGCCCGGATGATGTGTACCACCTCGTCAATGTTGTCACAGGCCACGATGAGGGCTTCCAGTATGTGCGCCCTTTCCTGTGCCTTTTTCAGGTCATACTTTGTGCGCCGTATGGTCACGTCATGGCGATGCTCCACAAAAAGCCTCACGCAGTCCTTCAGAGACAAGAGCTTTGGCCTGCCCTTAACGAGGGCTATGCAGTTCACCGAGAAAGAACTTTGCAGTGCAGTCATCTTGAACAGCTTGTTCAAGATTACGTTTGCGTTGGCATCGCGCTTCACATCGACCACGATGCGCATACCCTGCCGACCCGACTCATCGTTGACATTGGTTATGCCCTCAATCTTCTTCTCGGTCGCAAGGTCGGCAATGTACTTCACGAGGTCGGCCTTGTTGACACCGTATGGAATCTCCGTCACGACGATCTTGTCGTGCGTCTCGCCGCTTTCGATTTCCGCCTTTGCACGCATCACGATGCGTCCGCGACCAGTCTCGTAAGCCTCGCGCACCCCCTGTATACCATATATATAGGCACCTGTCGGGAAGTCAGGTGCCTTGATGTACTGCATCAGGCCATCGGTGTCGATGTCCGGGTTGTCTATGTATGCACAACAGCCGTCGATTACCTCTCCAAGGTTGTGCGTAGGTATGTTCGTTGCCATGCCCACGGCAATGCCATTTCCGCCGTTGACGAGCAGGTTGGGGATTTTTGTCGGCATGACGGTCGGTTCGGTAAGCGAATCGTCAAAGTTGTTCGTCATGTCAACCGTGTCCTTATCCAAGTCGTCCATGATGTGCTCACCCATCTTTGAGAGGCGGCACTCGGTGTATCGCATGGCGGCCGGGGAATCTCCATCCACAGAGCCGAAGTTGCCTTGGCCGTCCACAAGCGTATAGCGCATGTTCCAGTCCTGCGCCATTCTCACCAATGCGCCATAGACAGAGGAGTCGCCGTGGGGGTGATACTTACCAAGCACCTCACCTACCACGCGGGCACATTTCTTATATGGATTGTCGCTCGTGTTGCCGATGCCTAACATTCCGTAGAGGATGCGTCTGTGTACAGGCTTGAAACCGTCACGGACGTCGGGTAGCGCGCGAGCTACGATGACCGACATCGAATAGTCAATATAGGAGGATTTCATCTCCTCCTCAATGTTAATCTTGATGATTCTGTCGTTGTCTATTGTCTGATCCATTATTTGTCAGTTGATGTTATGGGTTGCCTCTTGGGGCTTTCCTTTGCACATACATGAAGCGCGAAACATCGCCACACGCATGGTTATGCCACTCATGGCACAGAAAGCCCACACGTGGGCATCATGCGCATTTAGCATTCAAAGGTACGACAATTAATCCAGATGGCAAAACAAATTTGTTTTTTTTATCCAAAGCCCGCCTTTGCATAAGGAGCGGGGACAGGGGATTCATTGGCAGCAGCCACCAATTGGCCTTTG
>CAZURD010000008.1:5492-38725 GCA_964623445.1 uncultured Prevotella sp.
TGCATAAGGAGCGGGGACAGGGGATTCATTGGCAGCAGCCACCAATTGGCCTTTGTCCGTAAACGTTTCCAGCAAATTCTATTTTGCGAAGCGAATGCCTCATCGGAGGCTTAGGCCATTCACAGGCCGCGAAGGAGAATATGGGCAAACAAGGCCGGAATCTTCACGACTAAGGAACGCCTTTCTGACGGGGCATTAATTGGAATGCAACGAGGCATTAAATGGAGCGCAACGAGGCATTAAATGGACGGCAATTAATGCCTCGTTGCATTCCAATTAATGCCCCAATTTTTATGCCTAACTTATCCATTCTATTCCGCCGACAGGTTCATCACGGTAGCCTCTCTCGCAAATGACGGGGCGCAACCCATCTGACACCATTTGACAGACAGGCTGCGCCCCGTTTGTTGCGGCAGTGGTGCGTCAGCACTTGTGCTCCGGCACGATGGCAAGATATACCACGTCTTCCGCGCCGTCGTTGTGCATGGAGTGGCCATGCCCCATCGGGCAATAGTGTACGCTGCCCGGCCCGAACGCCTCCTCCGCGCCGTCGTAGCAGAAATGCCCCGTGCCGCTGAAGATGCGGACAATCTCGCTGTTCATCTCATGCACGTGGTATCCGCTCGATGCGCCGGGGCGCAGGCGGCTCATCATAATCTTGTTCGTGTCGTCGACATAGTTGCGAGTGCGCAGTTCGCCCTCGCCGCCCTTGAAATTCTGCAAGACCTCCTCGGCCATGCCATCGAAATCTATAATCATAGCTATTTTGGTTTAAGTACGTTCCGCGTCAGAAGTCTTTCAGGAGGATGTCCCTTGCCCGCTGCAAATAGTCGCTGCGCAGCTCCATTGCCCGCCGCATGGCCTCACCGTAGTGCGCCCGCAGCGTGAAGTCTATCTTCCATTGCCCTTTCGACTCAAGCCTGTCCACCATCATCCCCACGCTCATACGCTCCACCGTCTCGGCCGGCATGTAGCGCAGCTGGCGGCCTTTCTCACCGCCAAGGATCACCACGACAAGTCCCGCATCGAGCAGGTCGGAGAGCAGGTCGTTCACTATCCGTATCGGGATGCCCGTCGCCTCGCGCAGCTCCACGGCAGAAAGGGGGCTTAGTCCCTGGTCGAAACGCTTGCAGATGCAGCCAAGCAGTATGCTGCTCAGCATCATCTTGTACCTGTGGCTGATGTCGCTCGTCTTCGTGTTGTAGTCGTAGTACTCAAGGTTTTGGTTCACATAGCACAGCTCCGCGCCGAAGAGGCATATCGTCCAGGAGATTTGCGCCCAGAGCATGAAGAGTGGGAGGGCGGCGAACGAGCCATATATGGCGTTGTAGCTCGACACCCATATCTGCGAGTTGATGTAGAAGAGCTGAAGCCACTGCATTGCCACGCCCGCCAATATGCCTGGCACGACGGCGTTGCGCACATGCACTCGGGTGTTGGGCATGAAGACATAGAGGCCGATGAACATTAGCGACATCAGCACGTAGGGCGACAGGTCGAGCAGCAGGTGCGCCACGGGGGCGAGCAACAAGGCATCGGGCAGGCTGTCAACGGTCGTGGCCATGAAGATGCTCAGGCCGGAGGTGAGCACAACTATGATGGGGAACAGCAGGAGCATGGCCAGATAGTCGGTGAACGTGCGGAAGATGCTGCGCCGCTTCTTCACTTGCCATATCTCATTGAACGCATTCTCTACGTTGGTCGTCAGCAGCAGCACGGTGTATAGCATGATAATGAGGCCAATGCCGAGGAACACCCCACTCTTCGTGTGTACTAGGTAACTGTTGACGAATCCAATTATGGCCTCGGCCGCCTGCGGCTGCGATATGAACGTCTCGCGAAACCAGTCCTCAATGTATTTGTTGTATCCGAAGCCTCGGGCGATGGCAAACACCACTGCAAATATGGGCACGATGGCCAGCAGCGTGGAATAGGTCAGGGCGGCGGCCGCCTGCATCGTGCGCTGCGTCACGAAGAAGCGGATGGCAAGCACCAGCCTCTTCAGCACCCCGAATGGCAGCTTCGCCAATGGAGGCACGTCCTTGGGGCTGATGCGCCACATTCCCACCTGTATGAAATCCACTATTCGGCCAAAAGTCTTCTTCATGCCGTTGGGGTTTGTCGTCCACGCCGCCGGTGCGTCGCGGGCTTGTCGTTTCAGTGTAACCGCTCTGCTGCGCCCGCTCCTCGGCAATGGCCGCATAGGATCGAGCCTTTTCTTTTGTGGTAAAAGGAAAGCAGTGTCCCCATAAGCCGGGTTCTGTTTCGCCGCCTGAAGCGGCGCGCCCGCCATTTATCTGCGCCGAAGTGTCGCCACCCGGCTTTAGCGTTCCACCCTCCATCGAAAAACATTCGGGCGGGCAACCCTCGGTCGATGGTATGCTTGAACTTGCAGCCTCCAGACGGCACAGCCCGCCGATCGCCCGGCGGCTGGTGGTCTCTTACACCACCTTCTCACCCTTGCCCCGCCCTACGGCGTGGCGGTTGTTTTCTTCTGCCGGCTCCCACTGTCGCCAATGGCTTCCATTTTCAGAAGTGGAGCGCCCTGCGCTGCCCGGACTTTCCTCTCGCGCCGAAGCGCCAGCGGCGGACCCGGGACACTGCCTTCACGCCACAAAGTTAATGCAAAAAAGCAAAAAACAGCACTGGGAGGCACAAAAAACGAGCCTTACAGCCCTGCGGAGCGCACGGGCAGAGCCGTCCAACGGCATTGGCGCGAACATTTTGTGCAGAGCTTTAGAAGCTGTTTTGAATTTCTACAAAAAGTCCTTTTCTTGGCTTTGTGCTTCGTTTTCGTGCGTGGTTTGGGCGATTTTTTGGTCATTTTTGCTCCCGTGCTTCGTCAGATAGCCCGCTATCTTCCTCATCACGGAAGCAAAACTGCCTCAAAAACTCATCCCAAATCATCGCACGATAAATTCAAAAACAGCTTCTTAATCCGGCAGTTTGCCCATGATGTCGCTTTTTATGCCTACCTTTGCAAGAGGCAAACAACACTCAGACAGTGTGCGGCAAGCCCCCGGGGAGCATTTGGCGCACACCGTCTTTGACAGACATTGATATGGATTTTCTTGGCAACATCGAAGGGAAAAGGATAGCATTGCTGCTATCAGGCGGCGTAGACAGCGCGGTGGCCTTGCACGAACTGACCTCACGCGGGCTGCGCCCAGACTGTTTTTATATCAAGATTGGCCCGGAGGAAGAGACGGAATGGGACTGCACCTCGGAGGAAGACCTCGAAATGGCAACTGCCGTGGCCGCACGCTATGACTGCCGCCTGGAGGTGGTAGACTGCCACCGGGAATACTGGGACAGGGTGACAAGGTACACAATGGAAAAGGTGCGTGCCGGACTGACACCCAATCCCGACGTGATGTGCAACAGGCTGGTGAAGTTCGGGGCATTCGACGAGAAGCGAGGCCACGACTACGACATCATAGCCACTGGCCATTATGCGCAGACGGAGGTAATAGACGGACTGAAATGGCTCACTACAAGCCCCGATCCCGTGAAAGATCAGACCGACTTTCTCGCGCAACTTGAGGGCTGGCAGCTCGCGAAGGCCGTCTTCCCAATAGGCCATCACATGAAAGACGAAGTGCGGCGCATCGCCGAGCGCGAGCATCTCGTCAACGCGAAGCGCAAGGATTCGCAGGGCATCTGCTTCCTTGGCAAGATAAACTACAACGAATACTTGCGCCGATACCTTGGCGACTGCCCCGGCCCCGTGGTCGAAAGGGAGACCGGGCGTAGCATAGGCACGCACCGTGGACTGTGGTATCACACCATAGGCCAACGCCACGGGCTGGGCTTCGGGGGCGGCCCGTGGTTCGTGGTGGGCAAGGACATGGAGACGAACACGCTCTACGTGAGCCACGGCTATGAGCCTGCGGCAGTGTTCAGGAGCGACTTTCGCGTTGGCGCGTTCAATGCCTTGACCGTCAGTGAGCTGCCCACGGAGGTCACGTTCAAGATTCGCCATGCGCCGGAGTTCCACGCAGCATCGCTCGAACGCACTGCCGACGGCAGCCTTGCGATACACTCTGACGAACCGATACACGGCGTGGCTCCCGGGCAGTTCTGCGTGATTTACGACAAGGAACACCACCGTTGCTATGGCTCTGGCGAGATAATAGGCTGACAGCAACGGCTTTTTCGAGCGAAACCGTTTCCCCGAGACCCACGAGATAAATACTGCCGCCATATTGGTTGTATACGTTGTTTTTTGTTTCGAGGCATTTACACTAACCAAACCTAACAATGAACAGACACGAATATCATAAATTGAGCGGGCGAAAAACGGCGTTGGCACTGTCTGTCGCGCTGTCTGCGCTTTCCCTGCCGGTCTTAGCCCAGAGGCCGGTTCACCTGATGACGGAACTCATCGAGCACACTGACCGTGTGTATATCGGCGGCCGTCCGTCTACGATGACGCTTGCCGACGTTGCCAATGCCATAGAGCCGTGGCAGTCGGCGGAGATTCGCTCCGCCCACCCGCGCCTCTCATGGTGCTACGATTCGGCAGTGCCTGACGTGATGATCGAGAGCTATGAGATTGGTGTGGGCACGTCGCCTGCGCTTGCTTCGCCCGACAGTGCCGACGTTTGGCGCAGCGGCCGCGTTGTCGCCAACGGTGCATCGGCCGCCGTTTGCGGCGGAGACGGGCTGCAACCGTCCTCCACCTACTATTGGAGCGTGCGCACACGAGACAGCCACGGATGCGTGGCCACGTCTAAGCCAAAGGCTTTCCGCACTGCGGCAACGCTTGATGGCACTCCGTCACGGCAGCCGCTGACGCTGACCGACGACAGGCCGCTGCACATCGGAAATGCAAACGGTGGCTCACTGCTTGCCGATTTCGGCACGGACGCTTTCGCACAGCTCACGCTTACGGTCTCGACGCAGGCCGAAAGCGACACGCTCACCATCCATCTCGGCGAACAACTTGCGCAAGGGAGGGTGAACAGAAGTCCCGAAGGCACGCAACGCTACGCCTGTTACAGCCTGCCGCTAATGCGGGGGACGCATACTTATCGCGTGAAACTGCGCAAAGACCGGCGCAACACGACCCCGAGGCGCAACGAGAGCGGCGTGGATCCCATCCTGATGCCAGCCTACATAGGCGAGGTCTTCCCGTTTCGGTATTGCGAAATAGAGGGCATTGGGACGCAAACGAAGCTCGTCGACGTGGTGCGCCATGTCGCGAGCTACCCGTTCGATGAGTTTGCGGCTCGCTTCGAGGCTTCCGATACGGTGCTGAACATGGTCTGGCAGCTCTGCAAACATACCGTTTGGGCCACTTCTTTCTGCGGGACATACGTCGACGGAGACCGCGAGAGGATTCCATACGAGGCTGATGCCATAATCAACCAGCTTAGCCACTATGCCGTTGACCGCGAATACAGCATGGCACGGCACTCCGTCCGCCACCTTATATATAATCCCACGTGGCCCACGGAGTGGATATTGCAGTCTGTAATAATGGCTTGGAACGACTACATGAACACTGGCGACACCCTGTTGCTTGCCTCCACATACGAAGACCTGAAAGCCAAGACGCTGCTTTCGCTGCGCGATGACAACGGACTTATAAGCACACGGACGGGCAAGGCCACCAAGGCTGTCTACGAACAAATACACTTCAAGGGCGCGAAGATTAAGGACATAGTGGACTGGCCGCAATCCGGCGCAGCGGGATTGGAAAAAGATGCCGACGGCGAAGCGGACGGATTTGTGTTCACCGACTACAATACTGTGGTCAATGCCTATCATTTTGAGGCACTGAAACTGATGTCTTGCATTGCCGGCACGCTCGGGAAAAAGACCGACAAGGCTTTCTTCGCCGATGAGGCAGAGGCGGCCAGGACGGCCATCAATGCGCTGCTTCTCGACAAGGAAACCCGCATCTATCGCGACGGAGTGGACACCGACCACTCATCGCTCCACTCGAACATGTTCGCCCTGTGCTTCGGCATAGTGCCCGAAGACTGCCGTCAGGCTGTGGTCGACTTCGTGAAGAGCCGCCGAATGGCTTGCAGTGTCTACGGGGCGCAGTTCCTTCTCGACGCATTGTATGATGCGGGCGAGGCCGACTACGCTTTGTCGCTGCTCAACTCCACTGCCCTGCGCAGCTGGTACAACATGATTCGCATCGGCTCCACCATCACGACGGAGGCTTGGGACAATGCTTTCAAGGCCAACCAAGACTGGAACCACCCGTGGGGAGCAGCCCCCGCCAACATCATCGTGTGCAAACTGATGGGCGTAGAGCCACTTGAACCGGGCTTTTCGCGCTTTCGCGTGAAGCCACAGCCGGCCTCGCTCGACAGTGCGCGGCTCGTTGTGCCAACCATACGGGGCGATGTCGGGGTGGCGTTTGCAAACTCGCAGGGCAGCAGTTTCACTCTCACCGTGGACATACCGGCCAATACCGTGGCCGAGGTGTGGATGCCACGCCTCAGCAAGGAGTGCGCCGTTGACGGCAAGGCACGACGCGGACGGCGTTCGGGAGACTGGCTCATCTACGAACTTGGCTCGGGAACGCACATCCTCGAAAGCGTGGCGAGACCGTGACGCAAGCCTAACGGCTCGGCAAACAATCTTGAATATTAAATCAATAAAACATTAGCTGATATGATTCTGACTACAACTCCCTCAATCGAGGGGAATCCAGCGAAACATTATCTCGGGATAGTGACAGGCGAGACAATAATCGGTGCCAATGTGTTCAAGGATTTCTTTGCGGGCATTCGCGACATCATCGGAGGCCGTGCAGGCAGTTACGAGAGCGTGCTGCGCGAAGCAAAGGACACATCCATAAAGGAAATGTGCAACCGCGCGGCCGCGATGGGGGCTAACGCAGTGGTTGGCGTGAGCATCGATTATGAGACAGTGGGGCAGAGTGGCTCAATGCTCATGGTTGTTTGCAGTGGAACTGCCGTGGTGGTGTAATGGGGATGAATTGGCGTTTATGGCCATTTTTTAATCTATTTATCCTCAAAAAACATTGCGAACGGCTTGGAATGTTCACAATTGCTTAGTATCTTTGCACTTGCCGTAAGTATGATTTGTGAAAATCAAAACACGGCACTGGTTAAGTCTAGTTTAGTTTTTGTGTTGGTTGAGAGTAGCCTTGTTTGGCTGCTCTCATTTTTGTTACATCCCGACTTGGATTCTGCTTCATTCCGGCTCGGGTTCGGTTGTGTCTCCGTCTGTTTCTCCTTGCCGGTTGTCGGTCAGTATGCCTCACGGTATTTTGGCTCGTCCTTGTCGTCGAGCATACCCAAATAAGACTGGTATCTGCTTTGGGCGATGAAATGTTCCTCCACGGCTTGCCGCACGGCGCATCCCGGTTCGTGGGTGTGAGTGCAGTTGCTGAAGCGGCAATCCTTGGAGAAACGGAATATCTCGCGGAAATAGCCGGTCAGCTCTCCGCGCTCCATGTCGAATGTGCCAAAACCTTTTATGCCCGGCGTGTCGATGATGTAGCCCCCAGTTGGGAGTTCCAGCATCTCGCTGAACGTGGTGGTGTGTATGCCTTGGTTGTGCGCTTCGCTGATCTCTGCGGTACGGAGGTTAGCCCCGGGAAGTATCCGATTGATCAGCGTTGACTTGCCGACACCGCTGTTACCGCTCAAAACGCTCACCTTCCCGGGGAGCGTTGCCGTGAGTTCGTCTACCCCCTGCCCCGTCTCGGCGGAGATAACACGGCAGTCATAACCTACTTCCTCGTACAAATCCACCATCATCGACTGTATGTGCAGCTCGTCATCGTCGAGCAAGTCGCACTTGTTGAACACCAGAATGACTGGCACTCGGTATGCCTCGGCAGAGGCAAGGAAGCGGTCGATGAATGTCGTTGATGTCTGTGGGTGGTTCACCGTGACCATGAGCAATGCCTGATCGACGTTGGCGGCGATGATGTGGCTTTGCTTCGAGAGGTTTTGCGACTTGCGTATTATGTAGTTCTGCCTGTCGTCTATTGCTGTAATGAAAGCCGTTCCTTCCTTGTTGATGTCTATTTGCACACGGTCGCCCACGGCGACAGGGTTTGTGCTGCGTATGCCTTTAAGCCTGAAGCTGCCCTTTATCTTGCAGTTTATCACGCGCCCGTCGGCGGTTTTCACCGCATACCAGCTCCCCGTGTTCTTTATCACTAAGCCTTGCATCTTGTGGATCTATTGCATGAGTATAAAAACCAGAGGTTGTCGCCGCGCAATCACACGGCAGATATATGCGATTGCGTAGCGACAACCTTCGGACAGAGGCCTGAACACGCGAGGTGTCAGACCGTCATTATCTCCTTTTCCTTGGCCGCGAGCAGTTCATCGACGCGCTTTATCATCTTGTCGTGAATCTTCTGCAATTCGGCTTCGGCATCCTTTTCGTTGTCTTCAGACAGCCCGTCCTTGATGGCTTTCTTCAGTTTGTCCTTCACTTCGGCGCGGATGTTGCGCACCTGCACCTTTGTGGTCTCGCCCATTTTTCCGCATTGCTTGGCGAGGTCGCGGCGGCGTTCCTCCGTTGGCTGCGGTATTGCGAGGCGAATCACCTCCCCGTTGTTCTCGGGGGTTATGCCGACGTCGGAGTCCATGATGGCCTTTTCGATGGCTCTAATCTGCTTCTTGTCCCACGGCCTTATGGCGATGGTACGCGCATCGGGCGTTGACACGTTGGCCACTTGGTTCAACGGCACCTGCGCCCCGTATGAGTCAACCCTCACCCCGTCGAGTATGGCTACGTTGGCGCGGCCTGCCCTGACGCGGGAAAGTTGTTCCTCAAGGTACATGGCGGCCATTTCCATCCGTTCCTCGGCAGAACCCAATGTTTCTTTTACGTCTATCATAAAATGTGTTTAAGAATTCTTATGGGACACAAATTTAAGCGTTTCCACCCACACCTACAAGCAATTAATGTTTTTTAAAAGCCGATGGCCATCCCAACGCTCGTCAAGCATGATGCGGGAGGGCACTCTACGCCGAGCGTGACGGGCGTTGCATGGATGAGCATCAGGCACAAGAGAGGAAGCCCGGCGGTTCATGCGGCACGGCAGTGGGCAAGCTCTATGACTTGCCACTGACGCGCACCACCGGGCTGCGCACCTGCCTTTGCGAAATGACAATGCTACGGGCAGCCTGCCATCTGCACCGGGAAGCCGCCCCTACCGCACGCGCTTCATTCCTCGTCTTCCGCCTTTTCAGAAATGAGCAGCAGCTTGTCGCCTTTCTGCAACTTCAGAGTACCGTTCGGCACGAGAAATTTCTCACCGCGTTTCACCATCATCACGAGTGTGCCACGGGGCAGATTCATCCCCTTCAGGGTATCGGCCTTGGCGAGCATCCCCTCCGTCACGGTCTTCTGGCTAAGCTCCGAGTCTATCTCCTCCGGCAGTTCCACGCCGAAATCGTTGCCCGTGGCGGGCAGCGGCTCGGAAAGCCCGAGGCGGTTGGCCATGAACTTCACCGTGGTGCCCTGCACAACGAGCGATACAATCGTGATGAAGAACACCACATTGAATATGATATGCGCACCCTCAACGCCTGCAACCACGGGATAGGTGGCGAATATTATGGGAACGGCACCGCGCAATCCCACCCATGAGACGAACGTCTTCGACTTTGCCGATATGCCCCTGAACGGCAACAGGCACAGGAATACGCTCAACGGACGACCCACGAGTATCATAAAAACGCCTACGAGCACGGCCACCACCGCCACATCGAGCAGCTCGTGGGGGTTCACCAGAAGTCCGAGGCAGAGGAACATGATGATTTGGAAGAGCCACGTCAGTCCGTCAATGAATGTCGTGATGTAGCGTCGCTGGTTTATCTTTTCGTTGCCAACGATGATTCCTGCGATGTAGACCGCGAGATAACCGTTGCCCCCTATCAGGTCGGTGAAAGAGAAAGTGAAGAACACAAAGGCCAGCAGCAGAATCGGATAGAGAGCCTGATTGTCTATGTTCAGCTTGTTGACAATGACCACTGCAAGTCGCCCCGACAAGTAACCCACCGCGCCACCGCAGACAAACTGCCAAAGGAACTTCACGACGACATCGCCCATTCCCATTCCGCCCGACTGCACGAGCTGTATCAGCACGATGGTGAGCATATAGGCCATAGGGTCGTTGCTGCCGCTCTCAAGTTCGAGCATCGGGCGGAGGTTGTGCTTGAGGTTCATCTTCTGCGACCTCAATATGGCAAAGACCGAGGCCGAATCGGTTGACGACATGGTGGAAGCGAGCAGCAGCGACGTTGCCAGCGGCAGGCTGATGTTGGTCCAGCTCATGCCCGAGAGCCACCAGATGAACAGTCCCGTGAACGCGGCCGTGAGCAACACGCCCGCCGTGGAGAGCACGATGCCCGGGGCAATCACGGGGCGGATGTCGCGGTATTTCGTGTCCATGCCGCCCGAGAACAGTATGACGCTAAGCGCAACCATGCCGATGAACTGCGCCTCGTCCGTGCCGTGGAACTGCAAGCCGAGGCCGTCGCTGCCGAACGCCATGCCTATCAGCAGGAAAAGCAGCAGCGTCGGCACGCCGAAGCGATAGCCTGTCTTGCCCACTACTATGCTCACAAAGAGCAAAACGGAGCCGACAAGCAGGATGTTGCCGGCGGAGAGTATGATGGAATCCATTTGCGAAAGATTTTTGCAGAAGTATTATTGGCATACAAATATAAGAAAAATCTGCCAAAAAAGCCACGCCATGCGTCTACTTTCTCAGCAAATGTCCTCACAAAAACAAGTGCGAAGCAAGTGGGCCAGCCAAATGCGTGCTGCACAACCGCCGCCACATCGGCCTACGGCAAAGACGGCAGCACGGTTTCCCGCCCGGAACAGCGCAGCGGACTTTCACACCGACGGACATTCAATGAATCAAAGAGCAAAAAGACATGGAAAAGGCATCGAAAAGCAACGGGGCATTTACTGCCCGACAACAGAGCATTAAATGGACTCCAATTAATGCCTCGTTGCGTTCCATTTAGGCATTAAATGGAACGCAACGAGGCATCTAATTTTACTTATTAAATGGGATAAGGCCTTTTGTATTGCCTGCAAAAGGCACGAAAGGGAGTTCCGAAGCCACTGTCTACACGTTCTGCCCTGCGCCAAGCGGCCTCACAGTCACGTTCACCTCATACACCCTGTCTGCGGCTTTGAGCAGGTAGTCTGTGTCGTGGCTCACCATGAGTATGGCGCATCTGCGGCGCAGGCTGTCAAGCATGGCGTGCATCTGCTCACGGAAAGCAGCGTCTATGTAGGTGTCAGGCTCGTCGAGCACGAGCAGTTCCGGTCGCCCCACGAGTGCCCTCGCCATAAGCACACGCTGCAACTGCCCTCCGCTAAGTGCGCCCACAGGGCGGCGCGCAAGGTCGGCCGCCCCGACAGAGGCCAGGGCTTCGGCCGCCAACTCGCGATGGCGGCGGGCGTTGTGGGCGAACGGCGTTGTGGCTGCGGCAAATCCCGTGACCACGGCATCAAGGGCAGAGATGGGAAAATCGCGGTCGATGGCGTTGTACTGCGGCAGATAGCCCATGCGCGGAGGCTGTCCGCCGTTGGCAGACGTGGCGTAGTCCACACGGCCGGCCATAGGTCTGAGCAGCCCGAGGACGATGCGCAGGAGCGTGGTCTTGCCGCCACCGTTAGGCCCTACGATGCCAACGAAATCGCGGTCGTCGACGAACAGCGAGGCATCGCGCAACTGCACGCGGCCCTCATAGCCAGCCGTGACGGCACGAAGCGCGACTATTGGTTGCATAAGGCATCGGCTATGCGGAGCATCTCGCTCTCCCAATCGTAACTCAAAGGATTTATTTCAACGACATTTGCCCCAAGCTCCACGGCCAGAGACTCAACGCCCCGGTTGGAAAACTCGCGCTGAACGAATATCAGCCGCGTGCCGCGTTGGCGTGCCGTGTCCACCAATGCCTTTAGCGACGCGGGGGTAGGCTCATGCCCCTCACGCTCCATCGGCAGCTGTTCAAAGTCATAGTCGCGGGCAAAATACGACAGCGTGGGATGGTAGATGATGAATGAACGCACGGGGGCGTGCTGCACACGGTCGGTAATCTTCGCGTCGAGGTCGATGATTCGCCACGTGAGCGAGTCGAGCCTCGCCTTGAAGTAGGCCGAATCCTTCGAGCAGACGCGGCGCATCGCGTTGTATATGTTCTGGGCTATGCGCAGGGCGTTCGCCGGCGATGTCCACGTGTGGGGGTCTGTATTCATGAGCGGAGGAGCCTGAAGCGGGTCTATTCCCTCCGACGTGTCAACCATAATAAGGTGGCTGGCATTGGCCCTCAACCGCTTCATCCACGTGCGCTCAAAGCCAAGGTCGCCCGCCTCAATGTAGAGGTCACTGCGTGAGAGGTCGGCCATCTGCTGTGCTGTAGGCTCGTAGGTCTCAGGGTTGGCACCTCTGGGAACCATCGTGACCACACGGAAGCGGTCGCCGCCAATCTGCTCGGCGAAATAGCGCAGAGGCTCAATGGTGACGGTAATGGTGGGACGCGGGTCGCGCGGCGCATCACATGCACAAACAGCGAGCAGGGCGACAACAGCCAGGAATAACTTTCTTACCATAATATATCCTCCTTGTCAGAGTAAAAGGTTTGCTCCGTAGATCAGAGCTACATATCGCAACAGTTTGCCAACGGCCACGGAAAGCATCGTGATCCAAACGTTGGCGCGGAGAAGGCCGAGAGCCACCGTAATGGCATCGCCCACGATGGGCACAAAGGCGAAAAAGCCCATCCACGCGCCATGCCCTGCCATGAAACGCTTAGCGCGTTCGAGGTCTTTAGGTTTCACGTGCAGATAGCGTTCTATCCACTCCATCTTGCCAAGGCGGCCTATGCCATAGTTGAGCATGGAACCACCGACATTGCCGACAGTGCCATACACAATGAGGAGCGTTGGGTTGAGACCGGCGGCGAGCAGCCCAACCATCACCACCTCACTGCTGAACGGCAGCACGCTGGCGGCAAGGAAAGAGGCAATGAATATGCCCACATAGCCGTATGAGGTCAGTATGTCATAGAAGGCTTCCATTGGTCAGGTTGAAAACGGTTATGAGCAGCGTGGAAACGGCAAAGGCCACAAACACGACTTTGGCGAAGCGCATACGGCTGAGCGCGGTGAAGTGGGCCATGAGCGGACTGACGTTTATTGCCATGAGACGCAGGCCGAGGTCGGAAAGGTGCGGACAGACCACCACGAGCAAGGCGGAGGCTGCCCAAAGCGCAACAAAGCAGTTGTAGAACATCCGTGTGCGTATCTTGTCGTCATGGCTCTGGCGGTAATAATGAGCCATGCCCACCAATCCAGCCGCCAAGAGAAGCCCGAAAGCAGCCCAATGCCCTGGGGGAAGAAGAGCGAAGTCGAACGGCTGCCCTGTCTGCGCAAGCTGCGCGAAATGGGCGGCAAGCAACGGCCAGTCGTCGGTCCACACCACGTAGATGCACACAAACCAATAGGGAGCACACAGGCCGAACAACGACGCGAACAGCGTGCGCCACCCGAGGCAACGTATGCAGAAAGCCATGAGCAGCCAAAGAAGCGGAACAAAGAAAAGCACGTGGACGCGAAACAGGCTTGCAATGCCGAGCAATGCAAACGCATAGAACGAGAAGCCGGGCGAACGCCTGTCCTGATAGCAGCGGAAGAGTGCGCAATAAGAAGCCACGGCGCACAGCCCAACGACCGCGCCGCCCAATGAACTGAAAAGGAAACAGGCCGCACAGGAGAACCAGATGTAGGCCACGTACACCATTCGGCTGTAAACGCGGATGAGGGCATAGGCGTTGTCGAGTACATACATGAGCCATGCCGACGCGGAAAAACAGGCGAACTGCACCCACAATCCGTCATCGACCAACCCGTAGGCAAGCCAAACCAAGATGCCCCATGCTGCCGTGAATGGCAGCACGAGGCGGCTCTCGGATACGATGTGTTGGAAATGTCGTGTCATGCGCGTAGGGAATGTGGCATGTGTGGGCGTGCCGCCGGAAGCGACACCGCCCGGAATGCTAACGGCCTGTCACCCGCTGCACACCTGTGGGCACGCGGTAGGCGTTGCCTCAAAGGTCTTTCCCGATGTCGCTGCGGAAATACTTGTCGGTGAACACAATCTTCTGCGCCTCGGCAAACGACTTTGCCAGGGCTTCGTCCTTGTCTGCGCCATAGGAGCTTACGGCTATCACTCGCCCACCGGACGTTACCACCTGTCCATCGCGCAAGGCCGTTCCAGCATGGAAAACGATGCTGCCCTCAACGCTGTCGAGGCCGCTTATGGGATAGCCCTTGGCGTAAGCCTGCGGATAACCGCCGCTGACGAGCACAACGCAGACGGCGGAACGCGGGTCGAACTCAATGGCACGGCGGTCGAGGTCGCCGGCGGCCACGCCCTCAAAGAGGTCCACTATGTCGCTCTTCAGGCGGAGCATGACGCTCTCCGTCTCCGGGTCGCCCATGCGGCAATTGTACTCTATGACCATCGGGTCGCCCCCGACGTTGGCCAATCCGAAGAATATGAACCCCTTGTAGTCTATGCCATCCTCTGCAAGACCTTCGACCGTGGGGCGCACTATGCGCTCTTCCACCTTGCGCATCCACTCCTCCGTGGCGAAAGGCACAGGCGAAACGCTGCCCATGCCGCCCGTGTTCAGTCCCGTGTCATGCTCGCCAATACGCTTGTAGTCCTTGGCCTCGGGCAGTATCTTGTAGTGACGACCGTCGGTCAGGGCAAAGACCGAACACTCAATGCCGTCGAGATACTCCTCCACGACGACACGAGCCGAAGCCTCCCCGAACATTCCTCCGAGCATTTCGCGCAATTCGCGCTGTGCCTCCTCAAGCGTGGGGATGATCAAAACGCCCTTTCCCGCGCACAGGCCGTCGGCCTTCAGCACGTAGGGGGCTGGCAGGGTGGAGAGGAAAGCCACGCCCTCCTCAACATCGGAAACGGTGAATGAGCGATAGCGGGCTGTGGGAATGGAGTGCCGCAGCATAAAGGCTTTGGCGAAACTCTTCGACCCTTCCAGCTCCGCGCCTGCCTTCGACGGGCCTATGACAGGTATGCTTGCGGTGCGACTGTCGGCCTTAAACTCATCGTAAACGCCTCGCACAAGCGGGTCTTCAGGGCCTACGACAACCATGTCGATGGCGTTCTGCACAGAAAAATCCTTCAACTTGTCAAAGTCGTTGACACCTATTGCCACGTTCTCACCGCAAGCTGCCGTGCCGGGATTGCCGGGAGCGATGAACAGTTTCGTCACACGAGGGCTTTGAGCTATCTTCCAAGCGAGGGCGTGCTCACGCCCCCCGCTTCCCAAAAGTAGTATATTCATTGGTTGTATGATTTGTTTTCGTTAGACTTACCTTATTTGATTGCCCCATGCGCAACGGTCTCCCGCGCGCCGGGGGACGGCATCAGAATGTCATGCGGAGCATGAAGCGCACGCCGTTGCGGTGGGCAGTGGGGAGGTCAAGGTAATTGAATCGATGCACATATTCCACGTGTATTATCTTCAGGATATTGTGTATGCCGAACGATGCCTCTACATACGGACGATGCTTGTCCATTATATTGCACCCATCGGGGAACTCCATGAGCACCGCATCGCCCTGGTTCTGCTCCAGATAGGGATTGTTCTTGCTCGAAAGGTCGCCCCACAGCATCTTCACGGCAATGTATTCGCGCCACTTCAGCTTCTTGATGAGAGGTATGCGGTTGAATATCTTGCCATTGAGATCCCAGCTGATGTCTGCGCTCACGAAGCGGTCGTTGAGGAACTCCATGTTGTTCACGAGCTGGAACGTCTGCTCTTGTATGATGAAGGAAAGGTTGGTGGCGGGCATACAGAGCAGAGGGAACGGTACTTTGTTCCATTGCACGCCGCCACGTATGTAGCAATCCACCTTGCCCCAGCTGTTGAGCCAGAAGCGTTTGTATATGCTCGCCTCGGTATAGTTGTACTTGTAGTCGCCACCGAGCACATCCTTCAGTCCCATCGTGTGGCTTATCGTGAACACAGGGGCATCGAGATTGATCTTCAGCCGGCGTTGCTTCGTGTTGATGTAGGTCTCGCCCGGAGCGAAACGCAGTTCCGCCCGCAGTTCGGTCGTGCGTATCTTGGTGTCAAGCCCCGTGGAGAGCGGGCGGAAATGGAGGTTTCCGCAGGCCTCGTTCTCCTCCAGCTTCACAGCCACCGTGGTCTTGAAGCCCCAGTCTTCCTCGCGCTCAAAGACCAATTCCTGGCGGTTGTAGAACATCATCTTGTCCACCGTGGTCCACTTCAAGGCCGTGAACACATTGTCCTTGTCGGTATGCATGAACTTGTCCGACGGCGAACAGACATCGTATGTGGAAGAGAGCGTAAGCGTGCGCTTGGGAAACTCACGCGGCAGGTACTCTTTTTTGTTGAACGAATAGGTGACCTCGCCCTTGTAATAGTCCTTGCGGCTGTCCCAGCCACGGGCATAATAGCCGCTGAGGAAGAGGTGCTTGTTGAGGTTTGCCGTAGTCTGTGCGCTCAATCTCGTTCGCACGCCGTCGATGAAGTTGCTCGAAATCATCGTGTTTATCGGGCCGATGTCCACCTTGCTGGGGTTGCCCGTCTCGACATAGTTCTCTATCAGTGCTTTAAGGCCGAAGATAATGTACTTGAATCCCTTTATCTGTTCAAGGTTGTGGACAAAGGCATCCATCTTGCTTTCGCTCTGCGTGAGATGCACTTGGCGGTATTTGTTCCAGAAGTCGTCGCCGCGCATCATGGCATCAGCCTCTTTCACCTCGCTCGCCTTTCCCTTGAAGAGCTGCTTCGGCAGTTCGTCGAAAGCGTAGTCGGTGAGGCGCGTATTCCTTATCACTATGGCGCGGGAGAGGAAGTTGGCCACTTTCAGCTCGGCCACCATGTCGTCTTGCGTCAGCACCCATGTGCTGTCGGGCAACTGCGTGAACTCCTGGAGCACTCGCATGTTCTCCACGAAGTTCACATCGCTACGGCTCGGGATTGCCAGTTCGCACCGCTTCACCTGATAAGACGAATCGGCCATGACGTAGATGTCGCCAGTGAAGCCGAAGTCCTGCTGGTTGTTGGGAAAGAACCGGAGATGGAAGCACTTGTCGCGATCCACATATATGGTGTCCACTATATAGAAGCGATAGAAGCCTATGGCATCCTTTCCGATGGGGGAAGTGAACGGATATTGCAGCAACCGCACCTGATCGTCGTATATGTTGACATCGGTGAACACGTCTTTCAGCGTCACCGTGAGTATGTCGCCGGTCTGGAAGAGGTCGTTGATGCCCGTTGAGTTCTGGCCTTTGACGATGCTCTTCTCGCTGTGCGGCTGCTTGCGGTAAATCTTTTGGGTGACGGTCTCATCGACAGAGACGGGGAGTATGAGCTTGCCGTTGTACTGGCATTTCTCCACTTGGTCGCGCAGCCACGGCATCTTCTTCAGCCGTGGCGACTCAAGTTGCTCTGCGGTGATGTCGTTCAGGGCGAGCGTTATCTTCTGGTACTTGTTGTATTGATAGAAATCCCGGTTGTCGAGGTCGGTGAGTTTCTTCCGCTCGATAACCTTGCGCATCAGCTCCACGGCGGGATTGTTCTTCCTGCTGTAATGTCCCCGCTTCGACTTCACTGTCACTTCCTTCAGTGTGCGGGTGTCGGTCTTTAGCCTGATGTTGAGGTTTGTTGTGGTGGGAGTGACTGTGATTGTCTGCGGTTCGTAGCCCACGGAGCTGAAAGTGAGCTGCCATCCGTCATGGCGTTCGATTGAAAAATACCCGCTAAGGTTTGAGGCCACGGCCACCCCATGCCCCTTGTAAATGACACTGGCATAAGGAATGCTGTCGCCAGTGGCATCGTCGATGATGTATCCCGTCACCTGCGCCTTTACATGGAGCAGCGCGAGCATTGTCATCAGCAGGAGTAGCGTTATTCTGTTTCGTCCCAAATCTTTTTGTCTTATGTGGCGCGGAGAAGCGAGGGGTGTGGGCGGAGGGAAAGAATTTGGCCGGCGGCAAGCCTTGTGGGCGACCGCCGCCGGCGCTTATATGAGATGGAATCAGTCAAGTTCCTCGTCAGCCTCATAGCCACCCATCTCGCGAATGGCATTCTTCAGCATGGTGTACTGCTGGTAGAGGTTGTTGACGGGTTTCTCGCCACAGGTGTAGTCGTGCATCGGACTCTTCAGGTAGAAGCTCAGGAAGCGTTGTATGCCGTAGCGGCCGGCGCGCATTGCGAGGTCGCTCAGCAGCGTCAGGTCGAGCAACAGCGGGGCGGCGAGAATGGAGTCGCGGCAAAGGAAGTTTATCTTAATTTGCATTGGGTAGCCCATCCATCCGAAGATGTCGATGTTGTCCCATCCCTCCTTGTTGTCGTTGCGCGGCGGATAGTAGTTGATGCGCACCTTGTGGTAGTAGTCCGTATAGAGGTCGGGCTGGTCCTCGGGCTTCAATATGGTTTCAAGCGTTGACAGCTTGCTCACCTCCTTGGTGTGGAAGTTGGCCGGCTCGTCGAGCACGAGACCGTCGCGGTTGCCAAGGATGTTTGTGGAGAACCAGCCGCTAAGCCCGAGGCAGCGCGTGCCGATTATCGGGGCGAAGCCGCTCTTGACGAGCGTCTGTCCCGTCTTGAAGTCCTTGCCGGCGATGGGCATCTTGGTCTTCTCTGCCAGTTCCCACATGGCGGGGATGTCAACGGTGGTGTTCGGAGCGCCCATGATGAACGGAGCACCCTCTACGAGAGCTGCGTATGCGTAGCACATGGAGGGGGCTATGTGTTCGCGGTCGTCGTCCTTCATGGCCTGTTCAAGCGCGGCCAGCGTCCCATGTACCTTTTCGTCGACGGGAACGTAAATCTCCGTGGAGGCTGCCCAAATCACCACGATGCGGGTGCAGCCATTCTTCTGCTTGAAGTCGCGTATGTCCTGGCGGATGGCCTCCACCATATCCCAGCGCGTCTTGCAGTCTTTCACGTTGTCGCCATCAAGCCGCTTGGCGTAATTCTTGTCGAAAGCGGCCTTCATCGGCACTATCTTTTCAAGCTCATCACGCACAGGCTCGATGTCTTTCTCCTTCAGAACCTCGGCATACATGGCTGCCTGATAGGCGTTTTGGGGATATACGTCCCATGTGCCAAACACAATGTCGTCGAGCTTTGCAAGGGAAACGATGTCGCCGTAATGCAAATATTGCTTGTCTTCGCCACGTCCGACACGAATCTTGTCATACTGTGTCATCGACCCGATAGGCTTGGCCAATCCGCGGCGCGCCATGAACACTCCTGCCATGAACGTCGTAGCAACAGCACCGTTGCCTACGATCATAATACCTAATTTGCCGTCGGCCGGCTTCACGTTGGTCTGTTTCATTACAATTGAATTATATATGTGATTCTTTGTTTGATTGTTTTTCAATGCCCAGTTGCACCGAGTATGGACGGCAGTTCATCGATGCTGCCTATCACAAGGTCGGCAGCCGACGTGTCGGCGAGCGTCTCCCCGTCCCATCCCTCGCCTTTGAGCCATGCCGTGCGGCATCCCGCAGCCTTTGCGGGGGCTATGTCCTTGGAGTAGCTGTCGCCGACCACGAGCACCTCGCATGGCTGAAGCCCGAGCCTCTCCACGCCGATGGCGAAGATGCGCGGGTCGGGCTTGCGCACGCCGACGACGGCCGACTCCACCACGTCTGCGAATATTCCGTCAAGGCTGAACTCCTCAAGCACAGTGTGCAGGTTGCCGTAGAAGTTGCTCACGAGCACCAGCGGAAACCGCTTGGCAAGCACCTCCAGCACCTCGCGGCTGTGCGCCGTCTGCCAAGCCGCACCTTGGTAAAGGTCGGCGAGCACGCCAGGCAGCCACCGCCCGGCTTCAAACCCTGGCCGGCGTTCGGCCACGAAGCCCATCTCCAAGGCCAGTTTCTCCGACAGCGTGTCGTGGAACGTGTGCTTAGGAGTGATTATTGGGTTCCGGCCAAGGGTTCTTTCCGCATACACATATGCCTCGCGGAAGAGCTGTTCGTCCACCGGCACGCCCTGCCGCTGGTAGGCACGCCAAATCACCCTCGCCCAATGGAAGGCCGCCGTGTCGAGCGTACCGCCATAGTCGAAGATGCACCCCTTTATCATTTGCCAGCCATTTGTTTCCATAGTCGTTCCTGCGGTTTGGCCAAAGATATGCGCTTCGCAACCACGTCGGCAATGGCTGATGCCGCATCGTCACGGCACGCGGAGAAGCTCGGCCAGTCGTTGAAGTCGATAAGGCACAGGCTGCCGTCCGGCCTCACTATGCAGTCGCCGCCATAGACATCGATTCCCACGGCTTGGGCGGCCAGACCGGCCATTGCCTTCAGCTTCTCAACGGAGAACGCATAGTGGTGCGGATGTCCGTTTCGCAGTTCGTCACCGAACTTCGTCTGCCCCGCATCGCCGGGATAGCAGTAGAAGAAGAAATCCGTGCCTTTCACGCCGTAGAACTTCAGGAGGTCGCCCACCACATGAGCGGTGACCATCACCTCGCCCACGCCGTGGCTGCGCATGAGCTTCCGGGCTGCGTCCACATCGGCCTCGCAAGCCGCAAACTGTATGTCGAACCGTGTCTGGCTTACGCCGTGGGCACGCTTGAGCCAATAGCCATCGGTGCCTCGCGCCGGCGGCACAGGCACACCGTTAAGCCAAAGCAAGTCGGTAAGGCGACTACGGTCGCAGCAAAGCTCCACGGCCGAGGCACTGTTTACCACCACCGCCCCTGCTTCCTCCAACTCTGCGAGCAAAGACAGCGTGCGGGAGTTGCGTCCCATAGACACATAAGCATCGGCATAAGCATCGGCATCGAAAGCATCTTCGCCTACAAATGCGATGCCAAAGCCCCTCCGCCCAAGCTCTTCGCTTACGCGGCTGATAATGGCTGCGTCTTTCTCCACGGAATTTGGAGAATAGCGTTCAGCCCTACCAATGACCAATATCATAGCCTGGAGTGAATTATTCCAGGCGACAAAGTTATGTAAAATCTGTGTTACATTGCTAAGCCCTGGCGGCAAAATTATACTTTCTTAATATATAACACATTGCGAATGTACATTTGTTCTTCTCATATCGTCCAAATGTCTCGCTGTCAACAACACCGACTTCCCCGCAAAAAAATAGCTTCCGCCGAAACGGGATAAGGAGTATTGAGTTTGAGAAACAAGTCTATTTCCATTCTTCAGCACAATGAACAGAAGCCTCTTTGTGTCAGACACCTATTTAATATAGGTATATAGGAACAAATGGAATATATGCAACTAAAATGTGCCGCACTGCCGTCGTTTTCCCGTATGCGTCATATTGCAGGACAAAACGGCATTAATTGCGATGCGATAAGGCATTAAATGGAGGCCAATAAGGCATTTATTGCCGTGCAAAACCATAGGTTTTGCAACCCGTTGAATGTCAGGCGATTGGCTTGGGCGGCCTCAGTCTTGGTCTTTAACACAGTTAAGTTAACGACAGTGCCTGTCTGTTTGCAACCGAAATGCCTTTCGGCTGACTTCTGATATTCGTCATGGGAAAACGCAAAATAAAAGTTGTAATTTTTCCAAATTTGTTTGGATTACAACGAAATGTTTATTATCTTTGCACCAACAAGAAACAAGACAAGGTGCAGCACAATGAGAGAGACAGAGCGAGAAGCCTACAGCCGACTTGCACAATGCGGGCTTAGACCATCGGTGCAACGCATGGTGATCATGGAATACCTGCTGACGCACAAAGTCCATCCCACCGTGGAATATGTCTACAAGGGCGTGAAGCGCAAGCTGCCGACGATTAGCCGCACCACCGTCTACAACACATTGCGGCTGTTCGCCGACATGAAGGCGGCGCAAATGCTGACCATCGACGAGCACAGGGTGTGCTACGACGGCACCACGCAACCACACGTACACTTCCTCTGCAAGTCGTGCGGCAAGATAATAGATCTCATGGACATAGAAGCCCCGGCACTCAGCGAGCCGCAAATGGTGGACGGGAACAAGGTGGACGAGATGCAACTCTACTACAAAGGGATATGCGAAGCCTGCTCCGTGCAGGCCGACAAAGAATAGCAAACAAACAAATTAATAACCAAACAAACAAATACGTTATGAGCAAGAAATTCGTATGCACAGTGTGCGGATATGTACACATCGGTGACGAGGCACCCGAGAAGTGCCCAGTATGCAAGGTGCCGGCAAGCAAGTTCAGGGAAGAGAAGCTCGAACTGAAAGGCAGCAAGACGGAGAAGAACCTCCTTGAAGCGTTCGCCGGGGAGTCAATGGCACGCAACAAGTACACCTACTACGCCTCAAAGGCAAAGAAAGACGGATTCGTGCAGATGGCCGCCATCTTCGAGGAGACCGCCAACAACGAGAAGGAACACGCCAAAATCTGGTTCAAGTACCTGCACGACGGAGCTGTGCCGGGCACAGAGACCAACCTCGAAGATGCCGCAGCCGGCGAGAACTACGAGTGGACGGACATGTATGACCGCATGGCCAAGGAAGCCCGCGAAGAGGGATTCATCGAAATCGCGGAGAAGTTTGAGGGCGTGGCTGCCATTGAGAAGGAGCACGAGGAGCGTTACAGGAAGCTGCTAAAGAACCTGCGCGACAAGAAAGTGTTCTCGAAAGACGGCGATGCCGTGTGGCAATGCGCCAACTGCGGCCACATCGTCATCGGCAAGCAAGCACCCGAGGTCTGCCCCGTCTGCGACCATCCGCAGAGCTACTTCCAAGTGAGGGCGGAGAACTATTGAGGGAAACGCGCCTCCACCACGCACAGATCGGCACGGACAGGCATAAGCATCGGCGACAACGAAAACCGAACTTGACTGTCAATTAAATCCGGAAACGGACGGAGGACGACACAAAACACACCACACAACAAGCGTCAACGAAAGCTGGCAAACGCTCAGGTACATCATGCCTCGCGTTTGCCAGCTCTCGTTTTCCTATTTCTTCTCTCCTCTCGCCCGCCGCCTCCGCAGGCTGACCGAAGTCCCGTCAGCCTCTTGCGGCGCATCCGCCCCACACCGAACAGCCGCTCCCGAATGACGGGCGAACGCTCACCAAATCACCTCATCGGGCGTTATCACGACCTTGGCCTTGCCCGAAAACGTGCCAAGCCGCACGTTGGGATTGGCTATTGCGGCCATCGTCGCAATGACCTGCTTATAGGGAAACGCATCAGTGTCGAACACGATGCACAGCGGACTCTTGTCGCCCAAACGCTGAACGTGCGCAGCCCAGTCGATGTGAGCATCACTGTCGGCCTCCAAATAGTCGGCGTTCAGACCCTTGCGACGCGAGATCAGGCGACAACGGTCGAGCATCTGCCTGCCGCCCACAAAGAAATAGCGCACGTCGACACGCTTGCGGTTGGCAAAGCCAAGCGACTTGCACAGGCGGTGGGACAGCATTGAGACAAGGGCAACAGCCGCCTTGGCATAGATGGCCACCTTGATGGGGATGGTGATGAAGAAGCTCAGATGGCCATAGTGCTTGCGGAAGAAAATCAACATGGCCTGATAGAACACGTGGACATAGCGGAACGACGACTTCTGCGTGCTCTCCCCCTTGTAGTGAAGAATGGGGAAAGGCAGATACCAGTTCTCAAATCCGCCTTTGAGCAGGCGATAAGAGAGGTCGATGTCTTCGCCATACATGAAGAAATCCTCGTCGAGCATCCCCACACTGTCTATCGCCGAGCGTCGCAGGAGGAAGAAAGCCCCGCTCACCACCTCAATCCTGGCCGGCTCATCCCAGCCGAGATAGCCCATGTAATAGTGCCCGAGGGCGCGGTGTCTGGGAAAGCGCGCGCAAAGGCCGGTCATCTTGCAGAGCGCAGTGAACGGCGTTGGGAGGCCGCGCCGCGACTCCAACGCCCTCGAACCATCGGAGTTGTGCATCAACACGCCAGCCGCGCCAGCCGCAGGATGGGCATCCATGAACTCGAGCGCAAGCCTGATGGTGTCTTCGCCCACGATGGTGTCGGGGTTGAGCAACAACACATACTCGCCCGACGACTGGCGTATGGCTATGTTGTTGGCCCGCGAGAACCCGAGATTGTGGGCGCAGTCGATGACAGAGACCCCACGGAAACGGCGAGACAGATAGCGCACCGAGTCGTCACGGGAGTGATTGTCCACGACAAACACCTCGTGTTCAATGCCCTCGGTGGCCTTGGCAAGGCTGTTGAGGCATTGCTCCACGAAGTATTTCACGTTGTAGCTTACTATGATTACGCTAAGTTTCATCTGTCCTCTGAATCCGAAGAATTTAGCTCATAATGGCATCTCGCCTTCGAGGGATAGACGAAAAACAGGCACAGGAAAAGGATAATGGCCATGTAACCAAACGAGGGCGACATGAAAAGGTAGTATAACAGCGTGTTGGCCACCAATGGCACGCACAGCAGCAACAGCCTCAACACTCCCCAACGCAACAGCGCAGCTTCGCCCTCGGAAGCCAGACTGCGCATCACGGCCCGCATCTTGAAGAGGCGCAAGGCAATGGGGATGACGGCGATGGAAACGAGTTCAAAGGCCGAGGCCAGCACAAACTCCGCCCCAGCATAGCCAACAAGCGCGCCGACGGCAAGGGTGTCGCTCTCATATAAGGCCGCCATCAGCAGCGAGACGGCCACCGAACCCAAGCAGACGGCCAAAAGCGTATAACGTGTTTTCTTCATCCTTACTTCTTCACTTTGCCTCGAATGGCGTGCGGTTGAGTATGGAACGGCCGAGCGTCACCTCATCCGTGTATTCAAGTTCGTCGCCGACAGGTATGCCACGCGCTATCGCCGTGAGCCTTACGCCAAGCGGGGCGAGCTTGCGCGAGATATAGAAGTTGGTGGTGTCGCCCTCCATCGTGGAGCTTAGGGCGAGTATCACCTCCCCCACTCCACCGCCTTTCACCCGCTCCACAAGCGGTTCGATGGCGATGTCGGCAGGGCCTATGCCATCCATCGGGGATATTACGCCGCCAAGAACGTGATAAAGCCCGTGGTATTGGGACGTGGCCTCCACGGCCATCACGTCCTGAACATTCTCCACAACGCATATCGTAGAAGCGTCACGATGCGGGTCGGAGCATATCGGGCACACCTCCGTGTCGCTTATATTGTGGCACACGGAACAGTGGCACACGTCATGCCGCATCCGCCCCACGGCCTCAACGAAGCGGTCTACGTCGGCTACGTCGCGCCGCAACAGGCTCAACGCAAGGCGCAAGGCGGTCTTACGGCCAATCCCGGGGAGCTTGCCAAGTTCCTCCACGGCACGTTCAAGAAGTTTGGATGGATATTGCTGCACCATGACATGCCCTCCTACGACTCCACTTCGCTCAATTCGAGCCAGCGCATACTTTTCTCGTCAAGCTCCTCCTTGAGCTTTGGCAGCCTCTTGCTCTTGCTCGTCAGCTCCTCCACAGACAGTTCGCCGCTGCACAACTGCTGTTCCAACGTGGCCTGCTCGGCCTCCAACGCCGCGATGTCGGCTTCAAGAGCCTCCATCTCCCGCCGCTCACTGTAGGTCAGCCTGCGCTTGCGCTCCATGACACGGCGCGGCTGTGGCGGCGCGGCTGAATTTTTCTGATCGGCCTTCGGGGCTTCGTCTGGGTTGCTGTCGCGCCATTGCCTGTATTGAGTATAGTTCCCAGGAAAATCCTTTACGACACCGTTGCCCTTGAACACGAGTATGTGATCCACCACCTTGTCAATGAAATATCGGTCGTGGCTCACTATAATCACACACCCGGGGAAGTCGGCCAGATACTCTTCAAGCACCTGAAGCGTAACGATGTCGAGGTCGTTTGTCGGCTCGTCGAGCACAAGGAAGTTCGGGTTGCGCATCAACACCGTGCAAAGATAGAGCTTGCGCCGCTCCCCTCCGCTAAGTTTGCTAACGTAATTGTACTGCTGCTCCGGCGTGAACAGGAAATGTTCGAGCAGCTGCGAGGCCGAAAGATGACGTCCTCCGCCAAGATCCACATAGTCGGCGATGCCTCTCACCACGTCGATAACTTTCTGCGTGGGGCTGAACCGAAGTCCTTCTTGCGAGAAATAGCCAAAGCGCACGGTGTCGCCGATGACGATGCGCCCTTCGTCTGGCTTCTCCACGCCGAGCAGCATCTTTATGAACGTAGACTTGCCCGTGCCGTTGCTGCCCACGATTCCGAGCTTCTCGAAGCGCGCAAAGTTATAGTAGAAGTCTTTCAGGATAACTTTATCGGCCGACCATGCCTTTGAAATGTATTGGCACTCGAATATCTTACTCCCTATGTAGACGTTGTTCGCCTTCAGGCGCATCTGCCGTTCTTCAATGCGTTGCTTGGCAATGCGCTCCAGTTCGTAGAAAGCATTTTCGCGCGAACGTGCCTTGTGGCCTCTGGCCTGCGGCTGGCGGCGCATCCATTCAAGCTCCGTGCGATAGAGATTGTTTGCCCGTGCCACCTCGGCGCGGCGTGCGTCGATGCGTTGTTGCCGCTTTTCAAGGTAGTAGCTGTAATTCCCTCGGTATGTATAGACTTTCTTGTCATCGAGTTCCAAAATCACGGAACACACTCGGTCGAGAAAGAAACGGTCGTGAGTAACCATGAGCAGCGTGGTGCCGCCGCGCGAAAGGAAGCCTTCGAGCCACTCTATCATCTCCATGTCAAGATGGTTTGTAGGCTCGTCGAGGATGAGCATATCCGGCTCCGTGATAAGTACGTTGGCCAAGGCCACACGCTTTTGCTGCCCGCCGCTAAGCTGCCCCATCGGCTGGTTGAGGTCGGTTATGTTCAGACGGGTGAGAATCTGCTTTGCCTTTAGCACCATCTCGTCTTGCCCGCGATGGTTGAAACAAGCGTCGATGACAGACTCTTCGGGGTCGAAGCGCGGCGACTGTTCAAGATAGCCCACCCTTATGCCATTGCGGAACACGATGCTCCCGCCGTCGGCCGCCTCGTGGCCGGCCACCACGGATAGCAGTGTCGATTTGCCCGCGCCGTTCCTTGCAATCAGGCCAACGCGCTGTCTCTCGGCAATGCTGAAACTGATATTCTCAAAAAGGGAAAGTGCGCCGAACGATTTCGACAGCCCCCGCACGTCAAGGAATGGTGTGTCGTTTGCCATTGCAGTCGGTTCGGGGTGTCAGCCCTCCAGCGATTTGTTTATGTTCTCGATGTATTCAAGCAGTTCCTCGCGCCCCGTCTTGGCCTCCGACGACGTTACGAAAATCGGAGGCAGCTCGTCCCACGTCTCCATCAGGTGCTGCTTGTATGCCTCCAACTTGTCGGCCAGTTCCTGTTTCTTCAGCTTATCGGCCTTGGTAAACACCAATGAGAACGCAATTCCGCTCGTACCGAGCCAGTTGATGAAATCGACATCAACTTTCTGCGGGGCGAGACGCGCATCGATGAGCACAAAAGTGTTGACGAGCTGCTTCCGTTGCAGGATGTAACCGGTTATCATCTGTTCGAGCCTGTTCCTCTCGCTCTTCGAGCGTTTGGCAAAGCCGTAGCCCGGAAGATCCACGAGATACCACTCGTCGTTTATCTTGAAATGGTTGATTAGCAACGTCTTGCCTGGCGTTGCCGATGTCTTTGCAAGCCGTTTGTTGTTGCAAAGCATATTGATTAAGCTCGACTTGCCCACATTGGAACGTCCGATGAAGGCATACTCCGGCTTGGTGTCCTTAGGGCAAAGGGCTTCTTTCGGCGCACTAAGTACAAACTCGGCTTTCCTTATTCCCATAGATCATGCGCAATTTTAGTGCAAAAATACGGCAAAACGCCCAAAATTCCAAAACAATGGCTCACTTTTATGGATAATGCCAAGCCGCCACGATGCGACGGAACGGCATGAAGCGCGGGGATGAACGTAAGCCGCCAGAAGCAGAATTACCCGCGCCACGCACTGTGAGGACGGGGAAAAGCGTTAACTTTGCACCATGATTATACTGCTTACCATACTGGCCTACTTCGCCGTGCTCTTGGGCGTGAGCCATATCACGAGCCGACGTGCCACCAATGCCACGTTCTACCGTGCCGACCGCCGCTCGCCTTGGTACATGGTGGCGTTTGGAATGATTGGCGCATCCATTTCCGGCGTGACGTTCGTTTCCGTGCCTGGCATGGTGACGGGGGCTGGAATGACCTACCTCCAGATGTGCCTTGGCTTCGTTCCGGGCTATCTTGCCGTGGCGTTCGTGCTGTTGCCGCTCTACTATCGCAACAACCTCACATCCATATACACGTATCTCGGCCGCCGCATCGGCCCGAAAGCATACGCCACCGGTTCGTGGTTCTTCCTGCTTTCAAAGATGCTCGGGGCATCGCTGCGCTTCTATCTCGTCTGCTTGGTGATGCAACGCTTCGTGTTCGATGCCATAGGCGTACCCTTTGCAGCCACCGCCGTTGTCATGGTGGGCCTGATTTGGCTGTACACAAGGCGCGGCGGCGTGAAGACGCTTGTGTGGACAGACTCCTTTCAGACGCTCTGTCTTCTGGGCGCACTGCTGCTCATCATTGTCCGCGTGGCCTCCGAACTTGGCCTTAGCCCCAAGGAGGCCGTCCATGCCGTTGCCGACAGTCCGCTAAGCCGCGTGTTCGTGACCGACGACTGGCTCTCGCCGCAAAACTTCTGGAAACAGTTTGTCAGCGGCGCATTCATCGTGGTCGTGATGACGGGGCTTGACCAAGACATGATGCAAAAGAACCTCACGTGCAAGACGCTGCGAGATGCCCGGAAAGACATGTGTTCCTACGGATGTGCCTTTGTGCCTGTCAACCTGCTGTTCCTGTCGCTCGGCGTGCTGCTGACGATGCTTGCCACCCAACGCGGCGTGCCACTGCCTGGCGACGGCGACGAACTGCTGCCGATGTTCGCGGCAACGGGAGCACTGGGCACGGCCGTGACGGTTCTGTTTGCGATAGGCATCGTGGCGGCATCGTTCAGCAGCGCCGACTCCGCGCTCACGGCAATGACCACAAGCTTTTGCGTGGACATCTGCAAACGAAGCGGCGACGAGCGTCTGCGCCACCTTGCGCACGTGGGCACATGCGCCGTGTTCGCGGCGTTTGTCTTGCTCTTCAAGGCGACAAATTCCACGGGAGTGCTCGATGCCATCTACACTCTCTGCTCCTACACCTACGGCCCTCTGCTCGGGATGTTTGCCTACGCCATGTTCTGCCGCCGCCCCACGCTCGACCGCGCCGTGCCCATCGTGGCCGTGGCCTCGCCGCTGCTCTGCCTCGCTGCCGCCCACATAGTGCCTCTGCTGACGGGCTATCGCTTCGGATACGAAATGCTGCTGCTCAACGGACTGCTGACTTTTGGCGGGCTGTTCGTGCTGGGATATGCAGGAAAGGGGAAAGGAACTTCGCGGTTGGAGGAAAATTCCGTTAAGAAGTAATAGCTTAGTTGTCAAGCCAATCCTTTCGATGTAAACCGCATATATACTTTAAACCCAAATCGGTCATTAGGCCGTTATTAAGCCGAGAAAGGACTTTCTTTAAACTCTTCGCCTGCTTCCGTGCTCCTGCCGGCATCTTGCCTCCCGTCGCGCCTCGGCGTAGCCCGCTACGCTTTCGGCGAGGCCGTAAGCCAATCTTCACGGCATGACCGCAGAATCAGTCTGAAGCCTAACGACAATTTGGGTTTAACCCCACATATAAGTATATGCGCGAGGGGCGCGGGTCTTGCGGCAATCGCCGTCGACCTGCGCCCCTCACGCACATGCTGCACCGCTGTTAGCACGCGCCGTCAGTCATCGGCATTGAGCAATGCCGACGTTCGGACGCGGCTCAACGTCTCTGGTGTCATCTGCAAGTAGCTTGCGATGTACACCAGCGGCGCGCGCAACACCAGTTGTGGCTGTAGCTTCACGAGCTTTGCGTAGCGGCTCTGGGCAGACTCAAAGCGCAGCATGTCGGCATGAACCTGGCTCTCTATGAGCGATTCCTCGAGTATCTTGCGGTAGAGTATCTGTATGTTGAGGCTCTTCATCGCCACGCGCTCCAGCTGTTGTCTCGGGATGGCGTAGACCACAGACGGCTCTATGGCCATTATCTGGAGGTTGGTGGGCGTCTCGCGGAAGAGGCTCTCGATGCACATCACGATGCTGTTCTCCACCCCCATGTGCTCCGTCAGCTCTCGGTCGTTCTTGTAGTAGAACTGTCGCACCAACCCTTTCACCACCCAGTAGATATTCATGCACACCTCGCCCTCACTGAGGATCTTCTCCCCTTTCTGGAATTTCATCGGCACGAGGATGCTTTCAAGCATGTCCAGCTCGTCGTGGGTCATTGTGCTATAGCGTCGCGCAAGCTCCCGCGCCACGTCTCGCGGGGTCTGTTTCAGTCCAGCCATCGTTTTTCACCCCTTATATTATTCGTTTCTTCAGTCTAACTTCAGCACAGCGAGGAACGCTTTCTGCGGCACTTCCACATTGCCAATCTGCTTCATGCGCTTCTTTCCCCGCTTCTGCTTCTCCAACAGCTTGCGCTTACGGCTCACATCGCCTCCGTAGCACTTGGCCGTCACGTCCTTGCGGACGCACTTCACCGTCTCCCTCGCCACTATCTTAGCCCCTATGGCGGCCTGAATGGCAATGTCGAACTGCTGCCTGGGGATGAGTTCCTTCAGCTTTTCGCACATCCTGCGCCCGAAGGCCACGGCGTTGTCCTGATGGGTCAGCGTGGAGAGGGCATCCACAGGCTCGCCGTTGAGGAGTATGTCGAGCTTGGCAAGCCTTGATGGGCGGAAGCCGTCCAGATGGTAGTCGAACGAGGCATAGCCCTTGGAGACACTTTTGAGTTTGTCGTAGAAGTCTATGACTATTTCGCCAAGCGGCAGCATGAAGCGCAGCTCCACACGCCCCGCACCGGCAAACTGCTGGTCGAGCAGCTCGCCGCGCTTGTCGAGGCAGAGCTTCATTATCGGGCCGATGAAGTCGGTTGTGGTGATGACCGATGCCCGGATGTATGGCTCCTCGATGTGGTCTATCATTGTCTGATCCGGCAGTCCCGAGGGATTGTGTACCTCCCGCACGTTGCCCTGCTTGTCGTAACAGAGGTATGAGACGTTGGGCACGGTGGTTATCACGTCCATTCCAAACTCGCGGTCGAGCCGTTCCTGCACAATCTCCATGTGAAGCAGGCCGAGGAAACCGCAACGGAAGCCGAATCCCAGAGCCACCGACGACTCGGGCGAGAACGTCAGCGAGGCATCGTTGAGCCGCAGCTTCTCGAGTGAGGCGCGCAAGTTCTCGTAGTCGGCGGGGTCAATGGGATAGACACCGGCGAACACCATCGGCTTCACCTCCTGGAAGCCGTCTATCGCCTTGTCGCATGGGCGCGCCACGTGGGTTATCGTGTCGCCCACCTTCACCTCCTTGCTGTCCTTTATGCCGCTGATGATGTAGCCCACGTCGCCAGCCTGAAGCCTGTCTCGCGGCGACATGTCCATCTTGAGTATGCCTATCTCGTCTGCCTCATACTCCATTCCCGTGTTGAAGAACTTCACTTTGTCGCCCTTTCGCAGCTCTCCGTTCTCAATCTTGAAGTAGGCAATGATGCCCCGGAAAGGGTTGTACACCGAGTCGAATATCAGAGCCTGAAGCGGCGCACAGGTGTTGCCTCCCGGGGCGGGCACTCTCTCCACCACAGCGTCGAGCACCTGTGGCACACCCTCGCCCGTCTTGCCGCTGGCGCGGATGATTTCGGAGCGGCGGCAGCCCAGCAGCGATACTATTTCGTCTTCCACCTCGTCGGGCATCGCGCTCGGCATGTCTATCTTGTTGATCACCGGCACAATTTCCAGTCCGTGGTCGATGGCCATGTAGAGGTTGGATATGGTCTGCGCCTGCACGCCCTGCGTGGCATCCACCACGAGCAACGCACCCTCGCAGGCGGCGATGCTCCGCGACACCTCGTAGGAGAAGTCGACGTGACCCGGCGTGTCTATGAGGTTGAGCCTGTAGACCTCGCCACCGTACTTATAGTCCATCTGTATGGCGTGGCTCTTGATTGTTATGCCGCGCTCGCGTTCAAGATCCATGTCGTCGAGCACCTGTCCCTCCGTCACCTGCACCGTCTCCGTAAGTTCGAGCATTCGGTCGGCCAGTGTCGATTTCCCGTGGTCTATGTGCGCTATTATGCAGAAGTTCCTCGTGTGTTCCATTTTTTCTTTCGTTTCTTCAGACGGACGAGCCGTCACAATGCAAAGATAATGCAAATCTGTGGGAATTCATACACACGGGCGCAGTTTTTCTCCAATGTCGCGCACAGCCGCAGCGAGATATTGCTTGCAGCCGTGGCCATGATGTGCGCCGCTGGGACGGAAGCCAGCAGCCGTACAACCCGGGCTTCCCTTCCGATGGCACGTGGCAAGTGCGCTAGGAAGTGCCTCCATAGAATGCAGTGAGCCACAGCCATCTAACTGCTTGACCACTCAGCACAACAAAAAGACCACGCGCTGCACCGTGTGCCTCGCGTGGTCTTTTTGTTGCTATACAGAATGAGGTCTCTGCAAAACTCTTAAGGGAAAAGGTGTTGTTAATAGCATTAAGAATGCCACGAATTATTCGTATTTCACCTTCTTTTGATTATGCTTTGCTTTTTAATTTAACATATAATTCATCAGTCATATCCAATGTAATCAAAATTTTTCTCAAGTTTGAAAAGACCTGTTTGTAACTTAAGTTGGTATTATAATAGTATGTGCTATTTAGTTGCTTGCATCTTATGAGTTCATGTTTATTTTCAGTTAACCTGAGGAGACTCCCAAATTTAGAAACAAATTCATCTTTTGCGCAAACTGTAAATAATTCATTCAGAATGTAATTATAAAGTTCAATCCCATTATACTTATCCCCTGAAAGTTTCTTTCCGAAAAATATTGCATACTCTATTTCTTTACCAGTTATAATATTCAAATCCATTTCACAAACATTGTATTCCAACGTATCGTCCACGTCCAACTCAATTTTTGGCAAAGACCAAATTGAAAGGAAACGTTCTTCTAATAACTTGGTTCGTTGTTCATAATTTGATGCATTCCATTTGTCAAACTCTTTTAATGAACGGTTCAGCCAAAGTCTACTAAAGATATATCCTTGTTCCTTGCCATCCTCATTCATGTATTTCTTCGCTGAGAATGATTTATTTCCCAAAGCCCCATTATTACCAGATAGAGTCAAATTCCCAATAGTATGTAAATAGT
>CAZURD010000009.1:0-2329 GCA_964623445.1 uncultured Prevotella sp.
GTGTTCAGAGCTTCTGTTCCACCTCTATCTCGGTGAAGGTCTCGATGATGTCGCCCTGCTGTATGTCGTTGAAGTTTACGAGGCTTATGCCGCACTCCAGTCCGGCGGCCACCTCCTTAACGTCGTCTTTGTAGCGTTTCAGGGCGTTGATGTCGCCGGTGTGAATCACGATGCCGTCGCGCACGATGCGGGCCTTGTCCTTGTTGTGAACCTTGCCTTCGGTCACGAGCGCGCCGGCCACAGTCCCAACCTTGGATATGTTGTACACCTCGCGCACTTCCACCTGTCCTGTCACCACCTCTTTCTTCACCTTGTCGAGCATTCCCACCATTGCGGCGCGGATGTCCTCGATGGCATCGTAGATGATGGAGTAGGTGTTGATTTCCACGCCCTCGCGGTCGGCCAGCTTGCGGGCGGCTGCTGACGGGCGCACCTGGAAGCCCACGATGATGGCGTCGGAGGCATCGGCCAGTGTCACGTCGTTCTCCGAAATCTGTCCCACGGCCTTGTGGATGACGTTCACCTGAATCTTCTCCGTTGACAGCTTGATGAACGAGTCGCTCAGTGCCTCCACGCTTCCGTCGGTGTCGGCCTTCACGATGAGGTTCAGTTCCTTGAACGAGCCGAGCGCGATGCGGTGGCTTATGTCGGCCAGCGTGAGGCGCGTCTGCGTGCGCAGGCCCTGCTCGCGTTGCAGCTGCTCGCGCTTGTTGGCGATGTCGCGCGCCTCCTGCTCGGTCTCCATCACGTGGAACGTGTCTCCGGCTGTGGGCGCGCCGTTCAGTCCGAGGATGATTGCCGGCTCCGACGGGCCTGCCTTCTCCATGCGCTGGTTGCGCTCGTTGAACATAGCCTTTATGCGTCCGTAGTGCGTTCCGGCTATAACGATGTCGCCCACTTTCAGCGTTCCGTTCGACACGAGCACCGTGGAGACGTAGCCCCTGCCCTTGTCGAGCGACGACTCAATTATGGAGCCGGTGGCACGGCGGTTGGGGTTGGCCTTCAGGTCGAGCATCTCGGCCTCGAGCAGCACCTTTTCGAGCAGCTCGTTCACGCCCATCCCTTTCTTGGCCGATATTTCCTGGCACTGGTACTTGCCGCCCCACTCCTCCACGAGCAGGTTCATTTGCGCGAGATCCTCGCGTATCTTGTCGGGGTTTGCCCCCGGCTTGTCTATCTTGTTGATGGCGAACACCATCGGCACGTTGGCCGCCTGCGCGTGTGCTATGGCCTCTTTCGTGGTGGGCATCACGCTGTCGTCGGCGGCGATGATGATGATGGCGATGTCGGTCACTTGTGCGCCGCGCGCTCGCATGGCTGTGAACGCCTCGTGTCCCGGCGTGTCGAGGAACGTTATCTTGCGTCCGTCTTCGAGCGTCACGTTGTACGCTCCGATGTGCTGCGTGATGCCTCCGGCCTCGCCCGCGATGACGTTGGTGTTGCGAATGTGGTCGAGGAGCGATGTCTTTCCGTGGTCCACGTGTCCCATCACGGTGACGATGGGCGCGCGCGGCACGAGGTCGCTCTCGTCGTCCTCCTCTTCACTGACCGCTTCGCTTACCGCCGCGCTCACGTATTCGGTGGTGAAGCCGAACTCGTCGGCCACGAGGTTGATGGTCTCTGCGTCGAGGCGCTGGTTGATCGACACCATGATGCCTATCGACATGCACGTGCCTATCACCTTGTTCACCGGCACGTTCATCATCGTTGCAAGCTCGCTCACGGTGACAAACTCCGTCAGCTTGAGCGTCTTGCTCTGTGCCTGCTCCTGCTGCATCTCCTCGTTGAGCCGCTCTTGCACGGCCTCGCGCTTCTCGCGGCGGTATTTTGCGCCTTTCTTGTTCTGGTTCTTGGTGGTGAGGCGGGCGAGCGTCTCCTTCACTTGGCGTGCCACGTCCTCCTCGTTCACTTCGAGCGGCTTGGGCTGCGTGCGTCCCTTGCGGTGCTTGTTCTTGCTCTGTCCCTGCTGCTGTTGTTGCCCGGGCTTGCCCTGTCCTTGTCCGGCGGGGCGGTTCTTGGCTTTCTTCTGCTGTCCGCCGCCTGCTCCCTGCTGGTTGCTGGCTGCCTCGATGTCCACGCGCTCCTTGTTGATGCGCACGCGCTTCTTGCGCTCCGAGTTGCCGCCCTGTCCGCCGCTGGCGTGCGCGGCTTTCTCCTCGCGCTCCTTGCGGCGTTCCTCTTTCGTCTTCTTCTTCGGGCGCGTGCTTTGGTTGAGCGCGTCGAGGTCTATCTTGCCGAGCACGTTCACTTTCGGGGCGAGCCTTGTCTCGCTCCCCGTGGTGTAGATTTTCGGCTCTGCCGGCTGTGGCGCGGGCTGCGCTGCGGGTGC
>CAZURD010000009.1:2429-38566 GCA_964623445.1 uncultured Prevotella sp.
CCGTGGTGTAGATTTTCGGCTCTGCCGGCTGTGGCGCGGGCTGCGCTGCGGGTGCGGCTTGCTGTTCGGGCTGCGGTGCGGGTGCCGGCTGTGGCTTGGGCTGTTCGGGCTGTGGCTTGGGCTGCTCAGGCTTTGGCTGCGGCGTGGTGGCTGGCTTCTGTTGCTGTGCGGTGGCCGTCTGTTCCGGCTGCTGTTGCTTCTGCTGCTTCTGCCGTCCCTGCCCCGGTTTGTGGTTCGCGGCGTCGAGGTCTATCTTGCCGAGCGGGGTGAACTGCTGGCGTTTCTTGAGCAAGTCCTCGCCCTTGTGGGAGTGTTGCCGCTCTGCCTTTTTCTCCTTTGCATCCTTTGTCTTCTTGGCAAAAATCTTCCCCGCCTCGTTCTTTATGTCCTTGTCGCCCTTGAATGCGCTGACAAGTGCATTGTATTGCTCGTCGGATATTTTCGTGTTGACGTTCGCGTCGTCTTTTATTTCGCCGAGACTCTTCTTGTTCTTGAGGAAGTCTATGGCCGTTTGCAGGCCGATGTTAAGTTCCGTCAATACTTTGTTTAATCTGATGCTCATACTTTCTTCTTGGTTCTTGTTGCGTAATCCTTGGTGCATGTCTTCCTGCCTTGCCTGTCTTTGCGCCTGTGTAGCTGCCTGCCGGCAGGTTCATGCACCGTGAATCACGGGCGCTGGAGGCTTTTGGTGGCCATTGTGTGTCACTCGAATTCTGCGCGGAGCACGTTGAGCAGGTGGTCGACGGTCTCCTCTTCGAGGTCGGCTTTCTCGATGAGCATCTCCCTCGGGGCGTTGAGTACTCCCTTGGCCGTCTCGTACCCGAGTGCCTTCACGGCATCGATCACCCACTGGTCCACCTCGTCGGCGAACTCGTCGAGGTAGATGTCCTCGTCGGCATCAGCGTCGCTGACCACGCGGAACACGTCGATGGTGTACTCGGTGAGCATACTGGCCAGCTTGATGTTCATTCCGCCGCGTCCTATCGCGAGCGACACCTCCTCCGGCTGGAGGTAGACTTCGGCCTTGCGGTTCTCCTCGTCGAGCGTGATGCTCGACACCTTTGCCGGGCTGAGGGCGCGCTGGATGAAGAGCTGCGTGTTGCTCGAGTAGTTGATAACGTCGATGTTCTCGTTGCACAGCTCGCGCACTATGCCATGCACGCGGCTGCCTTTCACGCCCACGCAGGCTCCCACGGGGTCGATGCGCTCGTCGTAGCTCTCCACGGCCACCTTGGCGCGGTCGCCGGGCATCCGCGCTATGCGCTTGATGGTGATGAGTCCGTCTGCTATTTCGGGCACCTCGGCCTCGAGCAGGCGTTCGAGGAACATGTTGCTCGTGCGGCTGAGGATGATGCGCGGGTTGTTGTTCTCGTTGTCCACGCGCAGCACCACGGCGCGCACCGTCTCGCCCTTGTGGTAGGTGTCCGACGGTATCTGCTCCGCCTTGGGCAGGTGAAGCTCGTTGCCCTCGTCGTCGATGAGCAGCACCTCGCGCCTCCACATCTGGTACACCTCGCCGCTGACCACCATGCCCACCTTGTCCTTGTACTTGTTGTAGAGCGAGTCGTGCTCCAGTTCGAGTATCTTTGAGGCGAGCGTCTGGCGCAGGTTGAGGATGGCGCGGCGGCCGAACTTGCTGAAGTTCACCTCCTCGCTCACCTCCTCGCCAACCTCGTAGTCTGGCTCAATCTTCTGTGCATCGGTGAGCGAAATCTCCTTGTTGGTGTCACGCACCTCGCCGTCGGCCACCACAATGCGGTTGCGGTGTATCTCGAAGTCGCCCTTGTCGGGGTTGACAATGACGTCGAAGTTCTCGTCGCTGCCGAATATCTTGGCTATGACATTGCGGAAACTCTCCTCGAGCACGCTCACGAGGGTGGTGCGGTCGATGTTCTTCGTCTCCTTGAACTCCTGGAAGGTCTCGATCATGCTCGGGCCTTTTGTCTCTTTCTTTGATGCCATTTGCTATTTGAAACTTAATAAATACTTCGTGTACTTCACCTCGTCCATGGAGAACTCCATGTCCACGGCCACCATCACGGGGCGTTTCTTGCCCTCCACGCGCTGTTTCTGCTCCACGGTCACGGTGAAGCGTCGCCCGTCGACTGACTTCAGCAGCCCGCGCACCTTCTTCCCGTCGGCGGTGAGCACCTCTACGCTCTTCCCCACGTGTATGGCGTATTGCTGCTCCACCTTGAAGGGTTGGCCTATGCCGGCCGAGCCTACCTCCAGCTCGTAGTCGTCAAGCTCCTCGCCGAGGCGAGCCTGCAAGTGGCGGCTAAGCTCCGCGCAATCCTCGATCCACACGCCGTCAGCGCAGTCGATCTCTACAAGTATGCGCCCGTCGGGGGTAATGCTTGCGTCTACGAGGAAATATTCGTTGGACTTGAGCCACTCCTCCACGACGCCCTTCAGTGTTTCTTTGTCTATCATACGTAGTTGCTCGGTTATTAAAACAGAATGAGGAGCTTTCGAGAAGCTCCTCATTCCACTGAACGCTGCAAAGTTAGGAATAATTTGCCGGATTGCAAAGATTTTCTTCAAAAAATGTTGTTTCGCCGTTGTTTTGGCGTTGCCGGCATTGTTTCCGTTCCGCGAAAGACGCGGCTTTTCGAGCTTTGCGCGGCTTCGTCTTGTGCAAAAAAGGCGAGGGCAGCCGTCAAGTCGGGAGCGTGTAAACGGCTCTCCCAAATTGGCGGCAGCCCTCGTCGCATCGCAACGGATGCCTCGTTGCGGTGCGTTTAATGCCTCGTTGCATTGCAATTAATGCCTTATTGCGGTGCAATTAATGCCTCGTTGGAGGCCAATAAGGCAGCTTTTGCAAGTCGTTGTGTGTCTGCGTGTTACGCGGGAGCGATTCCTCTGTCGGCAGGTGTCATTCCCCTGCCAGCGTTTTCGCAAGCTCCTCCATGCCGTCCGACGCGCCTTTCATTATCTGGTGGACGCGGCGGCCTGCCGCCACGGGCTTCGGGTCGATGAGGTAGATGGGTGCGTCGGCCTTGGCGTAGTGAATCAGGCCGGCGGCGGGATAGACGTTGAGCGACGTGCCGATGATTATCATCATGTCGGCTTGCGCCACCGCTTGCGCCGCCTGCTCTATTGCGGGCACGGCCTCTCCGAAGAACACGATGAACGGGCGGAGCAGCGAACCGTCGCCGGCGAGTGTGCCGTCGGCCACCTCACAGTCGCTGGCCGTGAGCGTGCGGATGTATCGCGGGTCGTAGGGGTCGCGGCTTGAGCACACCTTCATCAGCTCGCCGTGGAGATGAATCACGTTCGACGAGCCGGCACGCTCGTGCAGGTTGTCCACGTTCTGCGTCACCACCGTCACGTCGTGCGTCCGCTCCAGCCCGGCCACGAGGCGGTGGCCCTTGTTCGGCTCGGCCGAGAGCAGCTGCCGCCGCCTCTCGTTGTAGAACCGTGTCACCAGCGATGGGTTGGCAATCCATCCCTCGTGCGAGGCCACCTGCTCCACGGGGTACTCCTCCCAAAGCCCGCCTGCGTCGCGGAATGTCTTCAGTCCGCTCTCGGCCGACATTCCTGCGCCCGTGAGCACTGCAATCTTCTTTCTCGTCATAGTCATGGCGTTTGTTGTGTTTGTGTGGCGGGATGTGCAGGGGCGAGCCATTGCCCGCTGCACAAAAATAAGGATTTTTAGCGTAATGGGAATATCCGAATCGGATAAAATAAGTAACTTTGCACGCTTTCAATTACTTAACGCATAGACAAAAACAAAAGACACATGGAGGGAAAGAGACACGATGCCACTCCCGGCAGCTCCGACATGGGCGAGCTTAGCTATGCGCTCGGCATGGGCATAGGCCGACAGCTGAGCCAGATGGGTGCCTCGGCTCTCGACATCGAGGAGTTTGCCGCCGCACTGCACGACGTGCTTGAAGGGAAATCCACGCGCATCACGTTCCGCGCGGCGCAAGAAATGGTGCAACGCTACCTTGCCCAGCAGGAAGCCAAGTTGCAGGCGGAGCGCGAGGAGAGCGGCCGTGCCGCCCGCAAGGCCGGCGAGGAATACCTTGCCGCCAACGCCAAGCGCGAGGGCGTGGTGACGCTGCCCAGCGGCCTGCAATACGAGGTGATACGCCCGGGCAGCGGCCGCAAGCCCAAGGCCACGGACAGCGTGAAGTGCCACTACGAGGGTTTCCTCACCGACGGCACGCTCTTCGACAGCAGCCTGCGCCGTGGCGAGCCGGCCACCTTCGGCCTGCAACAGGTCATAGCCGGCTGGACGGAGGGACTGCAACTCATGCAGGAGGGCGCAAAGTATCGCTTCTACATCCCCTATCGCCTCGGCTACGGCGAGTCGGGAGCGGGGAAATCCATTCCGCCATACTCCGCCCTCGTCTTCGACGTGGAGCTGATCAAGGTGCTGTGAGGACGCGCGCCGCGCACCAACAGGCATACCTTATTTATTATAGGCACAGGAACATCAATAAAAAGACAAGCATAGAAAAAGATGAAAAAGTCAGCAATCGTAGCCTCTGTGGCTATTGTCGCCGCCGCGCTCACTTCCTGTGGCGGCTCAGCACCGAAACCCAACGTCAAGAGTGACATCGACTCTCTGAGCTACGCCGTGGGCATGGCCCAGACGCAAGGCCTCAAAGAATACATGGTTTACCGCATGGGCGTGGACACTACCTATATGGATGCCTTCATCAAGGGCATCACCGACGGTGCAAACGCCGGTGACGACAAGCGCAAGGCAGCCTACTACGCCGGCTTGCAGATTGGCCAGCAGGTGGCATTGCAGCTCATGCCGGCCGTGACGATTCAGGCATTCGGGAGCGACTCCACGCGCCAGCTCTCCATGCGCAACTTCCTCGCCGGGTTCGCCAGCGGCATCACGGGCGACAACGCCCTTATGACCGTGGAGCAAGCCGGACTGTTCGCACAGACCAAGATGGAGCAACTCCACTCCGAGAGCATGGAGAAGATCTACGGCTCGAACCGCCAGAAGGGTGAGGAGTTCCTCGCCGAGAACGCCAAGAAGGACAGCGTGCAGGTGCTCCCGAGCGGCGTGCAGTACAAGATAATCAAGCAGGGCAACGGCCCGCTGCCCACCGACAGCTCGCGCGTGGAGGTTCACTACGAGGGCCGCACGCTCGAAGGCAAGGTGTTCGACAGCTCCTATAAGCGCAACCGCCCCGCCAAGATGCGCTGCAACCAGACCATACAAGGCTGGACCGACGCAATGGTCAACATGCCGGTAGGCTCAATATGGGAGGTGTACATCCCGCAGGAACTGGCCTACGGCTCGCGCGAGTCGGGCGACATCAAGCCGTTCTCTGCCCTGATCTTCAAGATTGAGCTTCTCGGAATAGAGGACGAGACCGCTTCAAAGAAGAAATAAAGCACACGCATTAGTGATGAAGAAGACATTGTTGGTTGCGCTCGCCATCGTGGCGGGCGCAGCTTTTGGGGAGGCTTCGGCGGCCAAGAAGAAGACCGCAAAGCAGGAACAGCGGGAGGAGGTCAAGCTCGAAAGCAGCTCCGACACGCTCAGCTACGCGGCTGGAATTACGATGACACAGGGGCTTGTGCCCTACCTGCAAAAGCAGGAGAACTTCGACACCACCTACATGGCCGACTTCCTGCGCGGCTTCGAGGAGTATGTCAAGGCCTCCGACGACCCCCATTACAGCTCCTACGCCCTCGGACTGTCGATAGCTACACGCGTGAAGGGGCAGATGTTAAAGGCCATGTGCGATGAGTTCACCGAGACACCCGACAGTGCCGTGGCGGCTCTCGTGTTCCGTGGATTCGTTGACGCGCTCCGCTCCGATACCACAATCTTCACCCAAGACGTGGCTGAGGCTGTCTTCCGCGACAAGCGCGAGGCCAACAAGGAGGCCAAGATGGAGAATCTCTACGGCGCAAACCGCCGCGCGGGAGAGGAGTTCCTCGCCGACAACAAGGTGAAGGAGGGTGTCGTCACGCTGCCCAGCGGCCTGCAATACAAGGTGCTTGTGGAGGGCACGGGCGAGAAACCAACCTCCACCGACCGCGTGGAGGTGAAGTATGAGGGCCGCCTCATCGACGGGACGGTGTTCGATTCCTCCAGCCGTCACGGCGACAAGCCGTCCACGTTCCGCGTGGACCAGGTGGTGAAAGGCTGGCAAGAGGCGCTCGCCATGATGCCTGTGGGCAGCAAGTGGCAGCTCTACATCCCGCAGGAACTGGCCTACGGCTCGCGCGACTCCGGCCAGATAAAGCCCTTCAGCGCACTCATCTTCGACGTGGAGCTGGTGGGAATCGTAGGAAAATAAGAGACTTTAACCCCAAATCGGGCGTTAGGCTTCCGGCTGAAGCCTGCGGTCTTGCCATGCAGATTGGCTTCCGTCCTCGCCGAAAGCGCATCGGACTATGCCGAGGCGAGACTGGAGGCAAGATGCGAACAGGGGCGCGGAAGCAGGCGAAGAGTTTCCAAAATGCTCTTCCCGGCGTAATAACGGCCTGATGACCGATTTGGGGTAAGCCAAGCGAAACGTCGCCATTGTGGCGGCGTTTCACTTTTTTTGATGCCACATTGTTTGCCAAATCGACAAAAATGGCTACTTTTGCCCGTCTTTGTTGACATTGCGGCAAGCCCGGAGCGGCGGCCACAATGCTGCCAGACGCAACGGACTGCTTTGCGGCTGGCACACAAGCAACTTGGAAAAACAAAAACAAACGTCATACATGGAACGAATAGACAATCTCGACAGGAAGATTCTCAGCATACTGTCGCAAAACGCCCGCATACCGTTCAAGGACGTGGCCGCCGAGTGCGGCGTATCGCGTGCGGCCATACATCAGCGCGTGCAGCATCTGATTGACGACGGCGTGATAACCGGCAGCGGTTTCGACGTCAACCCAAAGAGCCTCGGCTATTTCACATGCACATACGTAGGGGTCACCCTCGAGCGCGGAAGCATGTACCGCGACGTGGTGGAACGCCTGCGGCAAGTGCCCGAAATAGTGGAGTGCCACTTCACCACCGGCCCCTATACCATGCTCGTGAAGCTCTACGCCCGCAACAACGAGCAGCTCATGGAGCTTCTCAACGGGCAGCTCCAGTGCATACCCGGCGTGGTGTCGACGGAAACGCTGATCTCATTGGAGCAGAGCATAAAGCGCGAAATACCCGTCAAGCTCGTCGGAGATGGCGAATGATGCCGGCGCATTGAGACGCTTCTGCCTCGCAGCGCAGGCCGATGAGGCTTGCGGCCGCCCCTCGACGCAGCCCGGCCGGCCGGTAATCGGTGTCACGGGCAACTACGTCGACGGCGAACTGCGCCTTGCCGAAGCCTACTATAAGTCCGTGCTTGCGGCTGGGGGCGTGCCCGTGGTCGTGCCGCCCGTGGCCGACGGCGATGTGCTCGCAGCCACGCTCGACCGCATCGACGGCCTGTTGCTCAGCGGCGGAGCCGACATCAACCCCCTGTTCAGTGGCGAAGAGCCACTGCCCGCGCTCCGCTCGGTCAACGCCGAACGCGACTTGCCGGAGCTGTTGGCCATCGTCATGGCCTACAACAGGCAGATGCCGATGCTCGGGATATGCCGTGGCGTGCAGGCATTGGCCGTCGCTCTCGGTGGCCACGTGAGGCAAGACATAGCCGAGGGCGGCTCGCTGAAGCACAGTCAGGACGCGCGCCGCTCCGAACCCACGCACACCGTCGACGTGGAAGAGGGTACTCTGCTGCATTCAATACTCCTCGGCGAGAGGCGCATCGCCGTCAATTCCCTGCACCATCAGGCCGTGGACGCACCCGGGGAGAAGCTCCGCGTGGCGGCACGCGCCGCCGACGGGGTGGTGGAAGCCGTGGAGAGTGCGGAGCTGAAGAGCATCGTCGGCGTGCAGTGGCATCCCGAATGCCTTGCCGACGGCGGGCTGCTCTTCCGCTGGCTCGTGGACGAAGCCGCTGCCTACCGCGCCGCGCAACGCCTCCACGACACCATGCTCACGCTCGATTCCCACTGCGATTCGCCCATGCTCTTTGCCTCGGGAGCCGACTTTCTCAGGCGCGACACGCGCCTTCTCGTCGATCTTGTGAAGATGGAGGAGGGGCGGCTCGACGCATCCGTACTCGCAGCATACATCCCCCAGCCACGGACAGGCGAGCCGTTTGCCGCCCCCGACGGCCTCGGCGGCACTCCAACGGACTATGCCCTGCGCACGCTTGATGCCGTGGCAAGGTTTGCCGCCGCATCTGGCGGACGGCTGGCGGTGGCCAAGACCACTGCCGACCTGCGCCGCAACAAGCTCGATGGACGCAAGTCGCTGATGCTTGCCATCGAAAACGGGCTTGCGCTAGGGAGCGATCTCAGCCTCGTCGACCGCTTTGCGGATATGGGCGTGGTCTACGTGACGCTCTGCCACAACGGCGACAACGACATCTGCGACAGCGCGCGCGGCTCTGCCACGCACGGCGGGCTTAGTCCTTTCGGCGCGGACGTGGTGGCGCGGCTCAACGAGCGAGGCGTGCTGGTCGACTTGAGCCATGCCGCCGAAAGTTCATTCTACGATGCGTTGCAGGCCAGCGCAGTGCCGCCGGTGTGCTCGCACAGCTGCTGCCGCGCCCTCTGCGACCATCCGCGCAACCTCACCGACGACCAGATGCGCGCCCTTGCCAAGTGCGGCGGCGTGATGCAGGTGACGTTTTATTCGGGCTTCCTGCGCTCCGCCGGGGAGGCAACGCTGCTCGATGCCGTTGCCCACGTGGAGCGGGCGGTGAGCATTATGGGCGCAGACCACGTGGGAATAGGCACCGACTTCGACGGCGACGGCGGCGTGAGAGGCATCGCCTCGGCATCCGAGGCACTCAACTTCACGCGCCAACTGCTCGCCCGCCGCTATTCGCGGGACGACATCGCACGCATCTGGGGCGGCAACTTCATGCTCGCCATCGACCGCGCACAGCAGGCGGTACGGCGCAACGGCGGCCTCTGAACGCCCTGTCCATCAGCCCAACACAACCCAACACCCTTTCTTTTCTCCCAAAAGAACACCATGACCATTTCCAAATTTCTACTCGTCCTCGCCCTGCCGCTTGCCCTTTCGGCCTGTGGCGGAGGCAAGGCGAAAGCCCCGTCGGGCGCGGCAAGCCCCGCCGGGCCGTCTTTTTGCGCCGACAGTGCCTACGCATTCTGCGCCGCCCAGTGCGCTTTCGGGCCACGGACGATGAACAGTGCGGCCCACGACAGCTGCGGCCAGTGGATAGCGGCGAAGTTCCGCTCGTTCGGTCTCGAAGTTAGCGAGCAGCAGGCGACGCTCCGTGGATATGACGGAACGCCTCTGAAAGCCACCAACATCATAGCCTCCCACCATCCAGAGCGCACCGAGCGCGTGCTCCTCTGCGCCCATTGGGACAGTCGCCCGTGGGCTGACAACGACCCCGACGAGGCCAATTGGCACACGCCCATCGACGCGGCCAACGACGGTGCGAGCGGCGTGGCCGTGCTGTTGGAGGTCGCCCGCCTCGTGACCGAGGCCGACAGCCTTGCCGTGGGCGTTGACTTCGTGTGCTTCGATGCCGAGGACTGGGGCATACCGCAGTGGGACACCACGTCGAGCGGCGTGGATTCGTGGGCGCTCGGCTCTGCACACTGGGCGGAAGAGGCGCATGACGCGGGCTACAAGGCACGCTTCGGGATACTGCTCGACATGGTTGGCGGGCAGGGAGCGACGTTCTATCAGGAGGGCTTCTCGCTCGATTACGCCCCGAGCGTGGTAGACAAGGTGTGGGCGGCGGCCACCGTCGTGGGTTACGGCAGCTTCTTCCCGGCGACTCCCGGCGGCATCGTCACCGACGACCACGTGCCCGTCAACGCCGTGGCGGGAGTGCCGACGGTGGACATCATACCGTTCTATCCCGACTGTCCGCAGAGCAGTTTCGGCCCCACGTGGCACACGCTGGCCGACAACATGGACGGCATCGACCGCAACACGCTCCGCGCCGTGGGGCAGACGGTGATTCAGGTGCTTTACTCCGAGAAATAGGCCAGACGGCCATCTCTCTCCCGGGGCGGGGCGGCGGGGGCGCAACGAGCGTCACGCCGCCCCGCCCCGTTTCTTTGTCGGCACGGCGGGCGGCTTGCCGTTGGCCGTCGCGCAGCGGCTGGCGCGGGGCAGCGGGGCTTGCCTTTCCGCCCGCCGTGCGGCGCATCAGCCGTTTTTGCCCATTGCATTGGGGCTGTTTTCACATTTTTCGTGCTATCTTTGCTTCCGTGAAATAAATAGCAACAAGATATGGAAGTGAAGATGGAGCGGTCGTGGCACGAGCGTCTTAGCGGCGAGTTTGCCAAGCCTTATTTCGCCGCCCTTGCGGCATTCGTGCGTTCGGAGTATGCCGCAGGTGCGTGCTACCCTCCCGGCCGGCTGATATTCAACGCCTTTGAGCAGTGCCCTTTCGACCGCGTAAAGGTGGTGATCATGGGGCAAGACCCCTACCACGAGCCGGGTCAGGCTCACGGACTCAGCTTCTCCGTGCCGGAGGGCGTGCCGTTTCCGCCGTCGCTCAACAACATATTCCGCGAGGTGTGCGATGACACGGGTGCGCCGATGCCCACCTCTGGCGACCTCACGCGCTGGGCGCGGCAAGGCGTGCTGCTGCTCAACGCCACGCTGACCGTGCGCGCCCATCAGGCCGCGAGCCACCAACGCCACGGCTGGGAGCAGCTCACCGATGCCGCAATAAAGGCTCTCAGCGACGGACGCGACAACCTCGTGTTCCTCCTTTGGGGCGGATATGCCCGCAGCAAGGCATCGCTGATAGACCCGAGCCGCCACCTCGTGCTCCAGTCGGTGCATCCCTCGCCGCTCTCCGCCAACCGTGGCGGCTGGTTTGGCAACCACCACTTCTCCCTCGCCAACGCCTACTTGGAGAGCCACGGCAAGGAGAAAGTGGAGTGGTGAGCGGCTCGGTTAATCGTCTTGCGTTCTGCATTGTGGCAGAACGAGCCATTTAATCATAAAGATTTGGGCATTAATCGGATAGATATGGAAATTGACTGACATCATACGCAAATGACAGAAGCAGACAGTTTCGGGCCATTCTTCAGGGCAAAGGAGGCGCGCCTTGTAGACGGCATGGCAGGCAAGGACAGGCGCAGGCAATATGATATGTACGAATATTGCTCCGCATATTTCTGGAGTAACTATCGGGGCGTCTTCTTTGCCGACGAGACTGCGGCCACGGAGATTTTGCAGAATGCCTTCATCGCGTTCTGGGAGAGCATCGAAAGGAGAAAGATATACGTGGAGAACGGGGTCGTGATGGGGAAAGACAGCAAGCCCCTGAACGGCAGCATCCTCACCTATTTTATGAGCATAGCCCGCCACAAGTATCTTGAATACGCAAGGGAGAACCCCGTTTATGCCGACCCGGACACGGAAATGGGACGCTTGTTGGGGAAAGACGGGCTAGAACCCAATGAATATGCGGACCTGTTCTATGATTCGGGCGAGAACTTGATGCTCGAAATCATAGCAGATGTCATATCGCGAATGTCGCCAAGATGCAGCGAGATACTCACCAAGTTCTATTACGAGGAGAAAAGGCTGGAGACCATTCTCAAGGAGATGCCGACGATGGAATCGTACACCGCGCTGAAGACGCGGAAGAACAAGTGCCTGAACGCCTTGCGTAAGTCGGCGCGGGAAATCTACAAGCGGAAGTTGAACTCATAAAGGCTCGGGACATGGACGAAAGGTTTCAAGACAAGATAGACGACTACCTGCTCAACCGCATGGATGCGGACGAAAGGGAGGCACTTTTGCGTGAGGTGGAACAAGACGCGGAAAAGAAAGCGCAACTGGAGTTCACGCAGTGCGTGAAAGCCGCCATCCGCAGCCGTGAGGAGAAGTTGGGCGCACTGAAAGAGTTCCGGCAGCGGTTTGAATATGAAAGCATGGCCCCGGCGGCAATGTACGATGGATGTGTACATTATAGCATCTCATCTGGCGAGAGGGGCGAAATTCCCATGCCAATAAAGCCTGTACGGTCTGTCAAGAGAAAATGGCTGTGGATTTCGTGCGCGGCTGCTGTGCTCGTGGCAGGCTTCTTTGTGGTCAGGTCAATGCTTGTGCGTGAGCCGTCTCCCGCCCGTGACGACGCTCCGTTGGAGAATGTCCGTGGAGGCGATGAATGGGGCAGCCCAACCCCGGCGGACAGCACCGAGAGCGATACGATTAGGAATGATGCACGGGAAGAGAAGCTCCCCGATGAATAGAACCGTTGCCTCCGCATAACGCACTGACACGCAACGGTTTGCAAAACCTGCCTCGTTGGCTCGCAACGAGGCATTAATTGGACTGCAATAAGGCATTAATCGCAAGGCAATAAGGCAGCTATTGCAAAGCAACGAGGCATCCATTGCAAAACAGTGGGGCATCCGTCGCATTGCAACGAGGGCTACCGTCGATTTGGAAGGGCAATGTTTCCCGCTTCCAAATCGGCGGTAGCCCTCCTTATTTTTGCACACGATGAAGCCGCGCAAGGCATGGCTGCATCAGCAATAATCCCATAGGCAGAATCAAGCCAGCACGACGTTGATTTCCCAAAGCATTTGGGATGATATTTGTTTGGCGGGAATGTACATCTCTTGGTAATAGATGTACATTTATGTACGGCAAAAGTACGCAAAATGTCGCAAACCCCGTGATTTTATTATGGTTTATGATATGAAATGAAAGGGCAATTCGTGTGGAATTGTTTAGCAATTTATGTTGAGTTGTTTATCAAATTTGTTGAGTTGTTTATCAAATTCAACTGCACACCCAAAGTAATGCGTTGATTTACAGGCATTAATCTCTTTTGTATATCTCTTACCAAGAGATGAACTTCAAGGAGATACTGCATAAATTCCGTACCGAATCATTTACCGAAAGGGAAAAGGGTGCAAAGTTCGAGCGTCTGATGCGCTCATGGTTGCTGACAGACCCACGCTACAACGAGCTGGAGCAAGTGTGGATGTGGGAGGACTTCCCGGGGCGCAAGGACTTCGGGGGCATGGACACAGGAATCGACCTCGTGGCCAAGACCGACATGGGCGACTATTGGGCCATTCAGTGCAAGTGCTATGCCGAGGATGCCGTGATTGACAAGCCCGCCTTAGACTCGTTCCTCGCCACTTCCAGCCGCACGTTCACCAACGAGGTTACTTTCCAGACCACACGGTTTGCAAAACGTGTGTGGATTTCCACCACAAACCATTGGGGAAGCAACGCCGAGGAAGCCATACACAACCAGGAGCCGCCCGTGACGCGGGTTGGGCTGATTGCCCTGAACTCCTCCTGCGTGGACTGGCAAAGGCTGATGGACGGACTGACCGGGGCATCTGCGCTCGTGGAGGGAAAGAAACCGCGCAAGCACCAACTGAACGCCATATCCAAGGCTTACGGGCATTACATCACCGAGGGCAACGACCGGGGCAAGCTCATCATGGCCTGCGGCACGGGCAAGACCTACACTTCGCTGCTCATTGCCGAACAGTTGCTCGACGGCAAAGGGCTTGTGCTGTTCATGGTGCCGAGCATCGCCCTGCTGGGGCAGTCGCTGAATGCGTGGTGCGCAGATGCGAAGAAGCCCATAAAGGCCGTCTGCATCTGCTCCGACTCAAAAGCCTCGCGGAAGATTCAGACCAAGTACGACGACATGGACGACAGCGTGGTGGATTTGGCCGTGCCTGCTTCCACCAACGCTAAGTCCATTGCGGCGCAACTCATAAGATACCGCAGCCACGACGGATTGGTGGTAGTGTTCTCCACTTACCAGTCCATCGATGCCGTTTCGGCGGCGCAACAGGAGATACTTTCCGAGACAGGCGGCGACTATGGCGTGTTCGACTTCATCATCTGCGACGAAGCCCACCGCACCACGGGCGTGAAACTGTCGGACAGGGACGAGAGCAACTTCACCAAGATACATTCCGACGACAACGTGCAGGGGCGGAAACGGCTCTACATGACCGCCACGCCGCGACTTTACAGGGATACGGTCAAGATAAAGGCGGCGGAAAAGGATTGCGTGCTTTGCTCTATGGACGACGAGGCTCTCTATGGCAAAGAGTTCTTCCGCGTGAACTTCTCCTACGCCGTGAATCACGGGTTGCTGACCGACTACAAGGTGCTTGTGCTGACAGTCAGCGAGAATGACGTGCCGGAAAACATCAAGCACGACATCAACGACACGACCACCGAACTGAACTTCGACGACACGTCGAAGCTAATCGGCGTAATAAACGGACTGTCGAAGCTCATCCGGGGCGACGAGGGGCGCACGTGGCAGGCCGACCCGCGCATGATGCGCCGCGCCGTGGCGTTCTGCTCGTCCATCGACAGGAGCGCGAGCAAGGCGGGCATAGCGTCGAAATACGTGGCTTCCGTACTGCCGCAAATATCCGAAAAGTATGACGAGAACCTTGATGCGGAGGGCCTTTCGCACACCGTCTCGATAGCCACGCGCCACATTGACGGCTCGATGAACTCGCAGGAGCGCAACGGAATCATGCAGTGGCTGGCCGAAGAGCCAAGCAACGAGCGCGAGTGCCGCGTGGTGACCAACGTGCGTTGCCTGTCGGAGGGTGTCGATGTGCCGTCGCTCGATGCCGTGCTGTTCCTCTCTCCCCGCAACTCGCAGGTGGATGTGGTGCAGTCGGTGGGGCGCGTGATGCGCACGTTCCGCAAGGGACAGGCGGACGAAAAGAAGTATGGTTACATCATAATCCCCATTGTCGTGCCGTCGGATGTGTCGGCGGAGGAAGCCCTTGACAACAGCATGGCTTTCAAAGTGGTGTGGGAAATCCTTAATGCGCTGCGCTCGCACGACGACCGCTTCAATGCGATGGTCGAGAAAATCGCGCTCAACAAGCAGAAGCCCTATCAGCAGACCCATACGCCCTCGGTCACCATCGGCCGACCGGGGATTGACCTTCCCGAGGGGGCGGAAGAAGCGCGGCAGATGGAGAGCGCGGAGATTGCCCGCCAGTTGGAGCTTCGCTTCGGCGAGCTTCGCGACGGCATGTATGCCAAGCTCGTGGAGAAATGCGGCGACCGCCTCTATTGGGAGAACTGGGCTAAGGAAATAGGACTTATCGCCCACAAGTTCATCGAGCGCATATCAAAGCTCATTCAGGGCGGCGCACACAAGGAGGCGTTCGACGATTACCTCAAAGGATTGCAGCGCGACCTCAATCCTTCGGTGGATGCGGCGCAGGCAATAGAGATGCTGGCGCAGCACATGATTACCCGCCCGGTGTTCGATGCGCTCTTTGCCGACTTCCAGTTTGTACACAACAACGCCGTGAGCCGCTCCATGCAGCGCATGATTGACCTGTTGCAGGAGCAGGCTTTCGAGAAAGACACCGAGGTATTGACCCGCTTCTATGAGTCGGTGCGGATGAACGTGGGCGACATCGACAACCTGGAGGGCAAGCAGACCATCATCAAGAACCTTTACGAGAAGTTCTTCAAGGGCGCGTTTCCGCTCACCGTGGAGAAACTGGGCATCGTCTACACGCCCGTGGAATGCGTGGACTTCATAATCCGTTCGGTGGACGACATACTCAAAGCGGAGTTCAACACCTCGCTGACCGAGCAGAACGTGCATATCCTCGACCCGTTTGTTGGCACGGGCACGTTCATCACGCGGCTGCTGCAATCTGGTCTTATCCGACCGGAGGACATGGAGCGCAAGTACCTGAACGAAATCCATTGCAACGAAATCGTGCTGCTGGCCTATTACATCGCCGACGTGAACATCGAGTCGGTGTTCCACGACATCACCCGCAGGGAGACCTACCTGCCGTACAGCGGCATTTGCCTGACGGACACTTTCCAACTGGCGGAGGAGAACCACAACGGGCTTTTCACGGAGTTCTTCCAAGACAATTCCAAGCGTGTGAAGAAGCAACAGGAGACCCCAGTACGGGTGATTGTGGGCAATCCGCCGTATTCCATCGGACAAAGGTCGGCGAATGACAATGCGCAGAACTTGTCTTATCCGTATCTTGACAGTCGTGTGTCTGAAACATACGCAGCTAAAAGTTCTGCCAATCTTACAAAATCCCTTTATGACACTTATATAAAGGCATTCCGCTGGGCATCCGACCGCATTCCCAAAGATGAGGGTGGCATTATTGCTTTTATAAGTAATGGAGCATGGCTTGACGGTGCTGGGCAAGACGGAATGCGCCGATGCCTGGAGGAAGAATTTACTTCCATATATGTATTGAACTTACGCGGTAACGCACGAACATCCGGTGAGCAACGCCGTAAGGAGGGTGGTGGAATATTTGATGCAGGTTCCCGCACGCCCATTGCAATAACTTTCCTTGTGAAGAACCCGACAAAGAACGGACAAAAGGCAGAAATCCATTACCACGACATAGGCGATTACCTCACCCGTGAGCAAAAGCTCAAAATGGTAAAGGACTTCCGCTCCATCTCTTCGCAGAAGTTGGATTGGCAGGTTCTTACCCCAAACGACAAAGCCGACTGGATAAACCAGCGCGACGGGGTGTTCGACAGCTTGATACCGCTGTTTGATGAAACAGGAACAAGTATTTTTAACCACAATGGACCAGCAGTAGCCACAGGTCGCGATATTTGGGTCAACAATTTTTCTAAAGAACAATTGATAGGAAATATTAATTATTTGATAGACAATTACAATATTCAATGTCGTGAATTTCAAATGATTAAATCGCAAAAAACGTCTTTATCTGTTGAATCCTTTATAGATACTGATAAGACCAAAATAAGTTGGACTCGTTCGTTAAGAAATTTCATGTCGCGTGGAACTTTACTAAAGTTTGAAAGTAAAAGACTTGTGGAATGTTCTTATAGACCATTCTGTGTGACAAACTTATATTATTCTCCAAGTCTGATAGAAAGTCCAGGACAATGTAAGGATTTGTTTCCGCTGAATACGGATAAGATTATCTTATGCGTAAATGGAAAAGGTTCACATAAAGATGCTTCAACTATAGTTACCCATTATATTCCAGATTACCATTTACAATTTAGTTGTCAGTTCTATCCATTGTACTGGTACGAAGAGAACAAAACCACGCAGGCTACGCTTTTCGATGATGCCGAAACAAACCGTTACATCCGCCGTGACGGCATCACCGACTGGATTTTGAAAGAAGTCCGCAGCCGCTTTGGAGGCTCACGAGCCATCACCAAGGAACACATCTTTTATTATGTGTACGGCTTGCTCCATTCCAAACAATACCGCGAACGCTTTGCTGACGACCTGAAGAAGTCGTTGCCGCGCATCCCAATCGTGGATAACGTGCAGGACTTCATGGCCTTTTATAAAGCCGGAAAGGAACTTGCCGACCTGCATCTGAACTACGAGCAAGGCATCAACGAGCAGGCAACAGGCCATGACGGGGACTGTCCGTTTTGTGCAAATATGCCCATGCAGGCGCATTGCTCCTTGGGAGTAGAGGTCATTGGCGACATCGACATTTGGCAAAACGAATGGACGGACGAGACCTACCAATACTTCGCAGTGGACAAGATGCGCTTCGCCAAAGTGCGTGACGAAAGCGGAAAGCTCGTTGCCGACAAGACACGAATAATCTACAACGGCCATATCACCATCGAGAACATCCCGCCCAAAGCCTACGAATACATCGTCAACGGCAAGTCTGCAATTGAGTGGATAATGGAACGCTACGCCGTCACCATCGACAAGGCATCCCAAATCAAGAACAATCCTAATGATTGGTCAAGGGAACACAAGCAGCCCCGCTACATCATCGACCTGCTTCTGTCGGTCATTATGCTTTCTTGCAAGACGGTGGACAGGGTAAATGCCTTGCCGATGTTGAGGCTGTAAGTCTGAATGTTGGCAATTTTTGGGAGGAATGCTGGCTGCTTCAATGTTCCGTTTTATGCCTTGTCCGGTGGTCGGGAGAATCACCCGATGATGTTCTGCTGCCGCAATTCGTTGGCGACTTCGAGCAATTCGGCATACCATTCCTCGCCGAAACGCCTCACGAGCGGTTCGCGCAGGAACTCGTAGAGCCTGATGCCGAGTTCCCGTCCGTGCTCCACGGCTGGGCGGCAAACGTCCCAGCGGTGGTAGTTAAGTCCCGTCAGGCCGTTGCCGAGACTGCGTTCGCGCAGCGGGTAGAGCGCGCAACTGATGGGTTTCCGCAGTGGCACGCGCCCCTTGGCGTAGGCGCGTTCGAGCAGGCAGAGGCAGAGCGAACCATCGTGGGTGGCGAACACGCAGTCGCGGCCGCACACAATCGCCGTCACAAGCTCCCCCTCGGGGTCGATGCTGGCCACCCCGTTGCGTTCCACCTCGGCCTGGGCGCTCGCCGACATCTCGCCCCACACGCCGTCGAGCGAATCTTCAAGCAGGCCAATTTCCTCCGTCGTGACGGGCGCGCCGGCATCGCCCTCCACGCAGCACGCGCCTCCGCAGGCCGCAAGGTCGCAGCAGAAACACTCCGTGAAGACATCGGGCGAAAGCAAAACGTCGCCCACTTGTATTATCGGGGGCAGCTTCCCCGCGTTCGTTGCAGTCATGTTGAGGGGGTTAGGGGTTGGGAATCGTGGGGTGGGGGCATCGTCGATTGGTCGCAGCGTCACGGCAAGTCACCTCCCAACCGACAGTGTTCCGTAAGCTCCCGTGGTGGTGGCGTAGTAGCGTGTGAGGCGGTTCGTCTCGTCGCCGTCCGCCCCGCCGGAGGCAATGTAGCCGCCGTTGTTCATGTCGTAGGAGCGTCCGCAATACCCGCACGTGGCGCGTCCGTTGCTCGTGATGGTCAGCTGTCGGCTCACGAGGCCCGTGCCGGTGTAGCAAATGGGGCATTGCGCATCGTAGGCGTAGAACACCGGGTTGGTGATGTCGCCGTTGCCATAGCCCACGATAAGCCCGTTTTGGCGGCCAAGTCGGCGCGAACGCTGATTGTCGATGGCGTTGGCAATGCTTTCACTCGCATCCCCGTAGTTGTTGGTGAACACGAAATAGGTTGCTCCGGAGCGCGTTTCTTCGGTGATGAGGCAGAAAATGCCGGGGCTGGAGCTTTCCATCGCCGTGGCGAGCGTGAAGTTGTTGTGTACGGAGTTGTCGAAAACGAAGTAGCACGGCTCATCGCTGTACAAGTCCTCCGCGTTGTTGCAGGAGGCAAAGGCAGCCACTGCGGCCACCAAGGCAAGCGTCTTGGCAGCCGCAGCGGCACGCCGTGTGTTGATGCGCGGATTCATCCGAGGAGCTTTTTCTCGGCTTCCTCCATCCGCTCGAAATGGAATTCGGCCATGTTTGCGTCCATCATTTGCGTGATGCGGTCATTGCACAGGTTGCCGATGCTCCCCTCGTGAGTGTGGTTCACGTGGCGGTCGGCCTTGAAAGTGCCCGCCTCTATCTCCATGCCAACTTGCCGGTAAGCGTCGCGGAAAGGCGTGCCCTGCGCCGCACGGCGGTTTACCTCCTCCACGGAGAACATCGGGTCGTACATCGGGTTGTCGAGTATGTGCTCGTTGACCTCCACGCGCTGCATGATGTATGTGGCCATTTCGAGGCAGTCGAGCAGCTCGTCGAACGCCGGGAGATACTCCTCTTTCGTTATCTGGTAGTCGCGGAAGTAGCCCGTCGGCAGGTTGTTCGTGATGAGCGTCATTTGCTGTGGCAGTGCTTGCAGCTTGTTGCACTTTGCCCGAATCAGCTCGAACACGTCGGGATTCTTCTTGTGTGGCATGATGGAACTGCCCGTTGTACACTCCTTCGGGAGCTTTATGAAGCCGAAGTTCTGGCTGTTGAAGAGACAGGCATCGAACGCCAGCTTTGACAGCGTGGCCGCGATGGAGGCCAGTGCGCAGGCTATGCCGCGCTCGGTCTTGCCCCGTCCCATCTGCGCATACACCACGTTGTAGTCCATTGAGTCGAAGCCGAGCAGCCGTGTGGTCATCGTCCTGTCGAGCGGGAACGACGAGCCATAGCCCGCCGCAGAGCCGAGCGGGTTGCGGTTGGCCATGCGATAGGCCGCGAGCAGGAAGAGAATGTCGTCGGCGAGGCTCTCGGCGTGCGCCCCGAACCACAGTCCGAACGAGCTTGGCATGGCCACCTGGAGGTGGGTGTAGCCCGGCATGAGCGTCTCCTTGTGGCGTTCGCTCTGCTCGATGAGCGTGTCGAAGAGGCGGCGCACGGCCTCCGCCACGCGCCGTATGGCATGGCGCGTGAAGAGACGCAGGTCGAGCAGCACCTGATCGTTGCGCGAACGCCCGCTGTGAATCTTCTTGCCGATGTCGCCGAGGCGTTCGGTTAGCATTAGTTCCACTTGCGAATGAACGTCCTCCACGCCCTCCTCGATGACAAATTCGCCCCGCAGGCAGGCGGCGTGGATGTTGCGCAGCTCCGCCAGCAGGCTTTGCAGCTCGCCGGACGAGAGCAGGCCGATGCTTTCGAGCATAGTGATGTGAGCCATCGATCCGAGCACATCGTGCTCGGCGAGCAGCAGGTCGAGTTCACGGTCGCGCCCCACGGTGAACCGCTCTATGCGCTCCGCCGTGTCGAATCCCTTTTCCCAAAGTTTGCTCTTCATGTCGTGGAAGTTGTGTCGTTTTCGTCGTTTCCCGTGCCGGCCAGCCGCGAATAGTCTATGGCGGCCATTGCGTCGGCCATGCGTTCAAGCCCGTCGGCGAGGGGTTTCTTGAACATTGCGCCGAGCATGGGGTTCACGTCGGCCTCTGCCTCTATCCGCAGCACGCTGGCAGAGGGGCCGTCTGCCTCGACCCTCACCCACAGGGAAAGCCCCACGGGCAGTTGCCTCGCCTCAAACTTGATTGCGCTCGGCTCCACCATCTCGGCCACGGCGAGCGTCACCTGCCCCAGCTGGGGCATGGTGGCCGTCACGCAGCCCTTGCCGATGGCCATGCCGTCGGGCAGCACTTCGGCCGCCTTGGCCTGCATCTCGGGGCTTGGCTCACTGCCGGCGCGGGCGAGTGCGGCGTAGACCGCAGCCTGCGGGTGGGCGACGTTGCGCGGATTTGTCGTTACGCTAATCATTGCCTCAGCCCTTGCAAGTGTTGTCCCAGTGCTCGGGATCCTTGCGCCACTGGCTTATCACTTCGGCATCGCCGGGCTTTATGTATCCCGTCTCGATGGCGCGAGCCACCACGTGCTCATAGTCGGTGAGCGTCACGAGCTTCACCCCGGCGCGCTTGAACGCCTCCTCGGCCTGCGGGAAGCCGTAGGTGTAGGATGCCACCATGCCCACCACCTCGCAACCGTTGGCGCGGATGGCCTCGACGGCCTTCAGGCTGCTGCCGCCCGTGGACACGAGGTCTTCGACCACCACCACCTTAGAGCTGGGTTCGAGGTTGCCCTCGATGAGGTTTTCGAGTCCGTGATCCTTGGGTTTGCTGCGCACGTAGGCGAACGGCAGGCCGAGTTGGTCGGCGACGAGTGCGCCTTGGGCTATGGCACCCGTGGCCACTCCGGCCACGGCCGTGGTCTCGGGGAAGTGCTCCTGTATGGCGTGGCACAGCTCAATCTTGACGAAGCTGCGCAAGGATGGGTACGAAAGCGTCTTGCGGTTGTCGCAATAGAACGGCGATTTCCAGCCCGACGACCATGTGAACGGGTTTGACGGTTGCAGCTTGACGGCTCTCACTTCGAGCAACTTTGCCGCAAATGTCTTTTTAATTGAATCCATTGGCTTTGATGTTTTTGTTGCCGCCACAGGCGGCTTGTCACTTGCAAAGTTAGTAATATTATTTTGGATTTGGCGGGAGTGAATGGCTTTCTTGGGTGCGTATTCCGCCAATTGCGGAACTAATGTGTCGCAATCGATGCCTGATCGCCTTCCAACGAGGCATTAAACGGACGGCAATAAGGCATTGATTGCGAACTGGCGGAAGCCCCGCCGGCGACGGAAGTCCTCGGCCTCTGTCGCCGGCGGGCGTGTCGCGCCATGCGTTTCACTTCCCCTTGCTGGCCAAGGCCCTGTCCTCCGCAGGCTCTCCCGCCGGGGCGGCGAGCAAGGCGGCGTAGGCATCGCTGTCGGAAAGCAGTTCCTCCGCACGGCGTAGCTGCGAGTCGTGGTCGAGACTTGTTTCGATTGCGCCCCTTTGATAGTAGTAAGCCGAAACGATGTCGTGCTTCAGCAGTCCCATGATGGTGCTCTTTGTGCGCTCCAAGTCGCGCTCCACGTCGTGGTTGAGCTTGGCGCGCAGGCTGTCGAACTCGGCGCGGGCATCGTCGTAGTAGCCCTCGAACTTGGCCATTTTCACAAGCTCGTCGAACCTCTTCATGCTCATCGGGTCGTAGGTGAAGCCGCTTTCCACCACCCGCCGCTTAAATTCGGCGAAGTCGTCGTCGGTCAGGCTGAAGATAGACGGTGCGGCGATGGTGTCGTGGCGGGCAATGTAGTCCACCACAAAGTCGAACATCACCTCCGTGGAGTCCATCCTGTCGAGGTAGATGGCGATGTTGGGCAGCGTGTCGGGGCGCACCTCTATGTCGGGCTTTATGCCCCCGCCGTCGCGCACCTCACGTCCGTTGCGCGTGTGGAAGAGGTGTGTGAGGCTGTCGGGGATGTGCTCGGTGTACCCTCCCGAGCCGTGCTTGTAGTTGAAGGCCTGTATGCACCGCCCGCTGGGGATGTAGTATTTGCTCGTGGTCAGCTTCAGCGTGGAGTTGTAGGGCAGGTCAATCGGCACCTGCACGAGACCCTTGCCGTAGGTGCGCGTGCCGAGCACCACGCCCCGGTCGAGGTCTTGCAGCGAGCCGCTGAGAATCTCGCTGGCCGATGCCGTCTCGTCGTTCACCATCACCACGATAGGCATCAGCGTGTCTATGGGTTCCATGCGCGTGGTGTACGTGCGGTTGGCCTGGCGCAGCTTGCCCTTGGTCTCTACGAGCGTCACGCCCTTCGGCACCCACATGTTTATGATGTCGATGGCCTCCGAGAGCGAGCCGCCGCCGTTGCTGCGTAGGTCGAGCACGAGCTTCTCTGCCCCCTGCTTCTTCAGGTCGATGAATGCGCGGCGCATGTCCTTGGCGCATCCCTCGGTGAATGAGGTCAGGCTGATGTAGCCTATGCCGCCTGGGCGCATCCCGTAGTAGGGTATCTCGGGCATCTTTATGCTGCGGCGGGTGATCTTCACCTGCATCTCCTCGCCCGTGGACGGTCTCCTTGCCCGCAGCACGAAGCTCGTGCCGGCCTGTCCGCGAAGCCTCTCGCTGACGTAGGCGACGCTCTTTCCCACCATCGAGGAGTCGTCGATGGCCAGGATGGCGTCGCCCTTGCGCAGTCCGGCCTCCGCCGCCGGCATACCCTCGTAAGGCTCGTCGATCACGACGACTTTCTCGCGCTGGTGGTAGCGTATGATTGCGCCGATGCCGGCATACTTTCCCGTGAGCATCATCTTCAGCTCGCCGTCCTTTTCTTCGGGGTAATATTCGGTGTAAGGGTCGAGCGAACTGAGCATTGCGTCAATGCCGTTGCCAATCACCTCGGCAGGGTTGAGCGTGTCGACGTACATCAATTCGAGGTTGCGGTAGATGTTGTTGAAGATGTCGAGGTTCTTCGCAACCTCGAAATTGTGGTTGCTTGACTTCTGAGCCTGCGTGCCAATCGACAGCAGGCAGGCGAGCGCGGCCATTATCAACCTTGCTTTCATGTCTTTCGGTAAGTTTTTTACGGGTTGCAAAATTACACCATTGCGGTTTAATATCGCAATCGCACCCAGTGTTTTTTTGCAAAAATACATTAATTAAAATATCGCTCCAGCCGCCTGTCGTTCATGCTTTGCGCGGGATTGTTTTGCGCAAAAGGGTGGGGCTGCGGTCATGTTGGAAGCGTGAATCCTCGCCCTCCCAATTTGGCGGCAGCCCCGTCGCATTGCAACGGATGCCTTATTGCGTCGCAATTGATGCCTCGTTGCGTCGCAATTAATGCCTCGTTGGAGTGCAATTAATGCCTTATTGGAGGCCAATAAGGCAGCTTTTGTAAACCGTTGAGTGTCTGTGTGTTGCGCGGAGGCGGTCGGGCGGGGCTTCGCCATGTGCCTTGCGCGGTGCGGAATCGCGGATTTCGGCCGTGCTGGATTTTCCCCGTTCCTTGCCTATGCCGGTTGCTGCTGAACGCCCAGCCCTTTCCTGTGCAAGATGAAGCCGCGCAAAGTAAAGTGTAACTTCCGGGGAAAAACTTTCCCGTTTCCGGATTTTTGCATTAACTTTGCATGGCCTTGTGCGTGCGCGCAAGGCCATGCGCATATTGGCTCGGCTGCCGGTAGGCGGCATGGCGCATTGGCATTCGACAAAACAATAAGCAAAAATGGAATACAATTTCAGGGAAATCGAGAGGAAATGGCAAGCCCGCTGGGTGGAGAACCAGACGTACAAGGTGACGGAAGACGGCGCGAAGCCCAAGTTCTACGTGCTCAACATGTTCCCGTACCCCTCGGGGGCGGGGCTTCACGTGGGCCATCCCCTCGGCTACATAGCCAGCGACATATATGCACGCTACAAGCGGTTGCGCGGGTACAACGTGCTCAACCCAATGGGATATGATGCCTACGGACTGCCCGCAGAGCAATACGCGATACAGACCGGGCAGCATCCTGCCGTCACGACGGAGCGCAACATCAACCACTACCGCGAGCAGCTCGACAAGATTGGCTTCTCCTTTGACTGGAGCAGGGAGGTGCGCACGTGCGACCCGCATTACTACCACTGGACGCAGTGGGCGTTCCAGAAGATGTTCGGGAGCTACTACGACAACCGCCTGCAACAGGCGCGTCCCATCGGTGAGCTTGTGGAGGCTTTCGGCCGCACGGGCACTGAGGGCGTGAGCGCGGCCTGCGGCGAGGAGCTGAGCTTCACGGCTGCGGAGTGGCAGGCCATGAGTGAGCGCGAGCGCGAGGAGACGCTGATGAACTACCGCATTGCCTACCTGGGCGAGACGATGGTGAACTGGTGCCCGAAGCTGGGCACGGTGCTGGCCAACGACGAGGTGGTGGACGGCGTGTCGGAACGCGGCGGCTACCCCGTGGTGCAGAAGAAGATGCGCCAGTGGTGCCTGCGCGTGTCGGCATACGCCCAGCGGCTGCTCGACGGACTTGACACGATAGACTGGACCGACTCGCTGAAGGAGACGCAACGCAACTGGATAGGACGCTCGGAGGGAGCGGAGGTGCGCTTCAGGGTGGACGGCACTGACGAGGAGTTCACCATCTTCACGACCCGCGCCGACACGATGTTCGGCGTGACGTTCATGGTGCTTGCCCCCGAGAGCGAGCTTGTGGAGAGGCTTGCCACGCCCGAGCAGAAGGCCGATGTGGATGCCTATCTCGAACGGACGAAGAAGCGCACGGAGCGCGAGCGCATCTCCGACCGCAGCGTCAGCGGCGTGTTCACCGGCTCTTATGCAATCAACCCGCTCACGGGTGAGCGCGTGCCCATCTGGGTGAGCGACTACGTGCTGGCCGGATATGGCACGGGCGCAATCATGGCCGTGCCTGCGCACGACTCCCGCGACTATGCCTTCGCCAAGCACTTCGGCCTCGAAATACGCCCGCTCATAGAGGGATGCGACGTGAGCGAGGAGAGTTTCGATGCCAAGGAGGGCATCGTCTGCAACTCGCCCACAGCCGCGCTGGAGGGCAAGACGGGCCTCTCGCTCAACGGACTGACCGTGAAGGAGGCCATCGCCGCCACGAAGAAGTATGTGGCCGACAACGGACTCGGCCGCGTAAAGGTGAACTATCGCCTGCGCGATGCCATCTTCTCCCGCCAACGTTACTGGGGAGAGCCGTTCCCCGTCTACTACAAGGACGGTATGCCGCGCATGATTCCCGAGCACTGCCTCCCGCTGGAGCTGCCCGAGGTGGAAAAGTTCCAGCCCACGGAGACGGGCGAGCCGCCGCTCGGCCACGCCGTGCGCTGGGCGTGGGACACCGTGGGAGAGTGCGTGGTGGACAACGCGCGGATTGACCACAAGACCGTGTTCCCGCTCGAACTGAACACGATGCCGGGCTTCGCAGGCTCCAGTGCCTACTACCTGCGCTACATGGACCCGCACAACGACAAGGCTCTCGTGGGCAGGGAGGCCGATGACTACTGGCAGAGCGTGGACCTTTACGTCGGCGGCACGGAGCACGCCACGGGCCACCTTATATATTCGCGCTTCTGGAACAAGTTCCTCCACGACATCGGCGTGTCCGCAGTGGAAGAGCCTTTCAAGAAGCTCGTCAACCAAGGCATGATTCAGGGCAGGAGCAACTTCGTCTACCGCATAAAGGACTCCAACACGTTCGTCTCCTGCGGGCTTAAAGACCAATACGACACCACGCCGCTCCACGTGGACGTGAACATCGTGCATGGCGACGTGCTCGACATCGACGCTTTCCGCAAATGGCGTCCGGAGTATGCCGACGCGGAGTTCGTGCTCGAAGACGGGAAGTATGTCTGCGGCTGGGCGGTAGAGAAAATGTCGAAGTCTATGTACAACGTTGTCAACCCGGACATGATTGTTGAGCGTTACGGCGCAGACACGTTGCGCCTCTACGAGATGTTCCTCGGCCCAGTGGAGCAGAGCAAGCCGTGGGACACCAACGGCATCGACGGCTGCCACCGCTTCCTGAAGAAGTTCTGGACGCTCTTCCACGGGCGCGACGGCGAACAGACGCTCGACGACGGCGAGCCGTCGGCAGAGGAGCTGAAGGCCGTACACAAGCTGACGAAGAAAGTGACGCAGGACATCGAGCAGTTCAGCTACAACACGTCGATAGCGGCATTCATGATTTGCGTCAACGAGCTGGGACAGCTCAAGTGCCACAACCGCAGCTTGCTGCGCACGCTCGTCGTGCTCATCGCGCCGTTCGCGCCCCACGTGGCCGAGGAGCTGTGGGAGCAGACGGGCGGCGAGGGCAGCGTGTGCGACGCGGCATGGCCGGAGTGGGACGAGAGCCTGCTCGTGGAGAGCCAGGTGCAGCTCACTATCTCGTTCAACGGCAAGGCACGCTTCAGGATGCTGTTCCCGGCCAATGCCGACAATGCCTCCATAGAGCAGGCCGTGCTCGCCGACGAACGCTCGGCGAAGTACGTGGACGGCAAGCAGGTGGCCAAGGTCATCATAGTGCCCGGGCGCATCGTGAACGTGGTGGTGAAGTGACGGGCGGAGGGCATACCCTCCACCGCACACGGCAGGAATAACTTCAAGCGACTCGCACATGAAAAGACTTTTTGCCGGACGGCGGGGACGGCCAGGCCGCACCGCCACGGACGGGGCGAGGGTGTCGCCGGCCGATGAAGTGCGCGACTATGCCTTCATCACGTTCGGCCTTGTGCTCTACACGTTCGGCTTCACCGTGTTCCTCCTGCCCTACAAGATAGTGACCGGCGGCATCGCGGGACTGGGCGCACTGGTGTTCTACGCCACCGACTTCCCCGTGCAATACACGTTCTTCGCAGTCAATGCCGTGCTCATCGTGGTGGCATTGAGGCTGTTGGGGTGGCGTTTCCTGATGAAGACCATCTACGCCACGCTCGCCCTCACCGTGCTGCTGGAGGCGGCGCAGAAAGTGGTGACTGCCCCCGACGGCTCGTTCTACAAGCTCATGGGCGAGGGCAACGACTTCATGTCGCTCGTCATCGGCTGCATGATAACGGGCACGGCACTGGCCATCGTCTTCCTCAACAATGGTAGCACGGGCGGCACGGACATAGTAGCCGCCAGCGTGAATAAGTACCACGACATATCGCTCGGCCGCGTGATGATAATGGTGGACGTGTGCATAATCGGGAGCTGCCTCTTCATCACGCCTTTCGGCGGTGTCTACCACCGCTGCCGGATGGTGGTGTTCGGCCTGTGTACGATGGTCATAGAGTGCCTCATGCTCGACTACGTGATGAGCGTGCAAAGGCAGTCGGTGCAGTTTCTCATATTCTCCAAGCACCACGAACAGATAGCCCGCGCCATAAGCAGGCGCACAGGGCACAGCATGACCATACTCGACGGGTACGGATGGTACACGGGGCAGGACATGAAAGTGATATGCCTCCTCGCCAAGAAGCGCGAGAGTGTGGTGATATTCCGCCTCATAAAGTCCATCGACCCCAAGGCGTTCGTGAGCCAAAGCTCCGTAATCGGTGTCTACGGCGAGGGCTTCGACGCAATAAAGGTGAAAGCGCACAAGGGCGATGCCCAGACAGACAAAACCATGACAGATGAAGATAGCATTCGCAACGAACAATGAGCACAAGCTCGAAGAAATGCGCCAAGTGCTCGGCCACACGTTCGACATCGTGTCGCTGGCCGAACTCGGCTGCCACGATGACATCCCGGAGACGGGCGACACTCTCGAGGAGAACGCCCTGATGAAGGCACGCTACATCTACGAACGCTACGGGGTGAGCGTCTTTGCCGACGACACGGGGCTTGAAGTGGAGGCCCTCGGGGGCGCGCCGGGGGTGCGCTCGGCACGCTATGCCGGCGGCGCGGGGCACGACAGCGAGGCCAACATGGCCAAATTGCTGGGCGAATTGGGACAAAATAACAACCGCCACGCACGATTCCGCACCGTCATTGCGTTATTTGAAAAGACGGACGACGCGGAAAAGCCGCTCGTGACCACGTTCGAGGGCATCGTGGAGGGCGAGATTGCCCATTCCCGCCACGGCGCGGCGGGCTTCGGATACGACCCAATCTTCCGCCCCGAAGGCTCCGAGAAGACGTTCGCCGAGATGGGTGCCGAGGCGAAAAACGCCATCAGCCACCGCGCACGCGCCGCACAGAAGCTGGCCGACTACCTGCTCCGCCGCCACTGACGGGCGGGCAGGGCGCACGCCGGCCGCCGTTCACAAAGCGCAACGACAAGCAACATAACGACACGACATGAGACACAACGCTTTCGCCGCCATCGCCACGCTCGTCATCGCCATGCTCGCCACGGTGCGTGTGGCGGCCAACGAAATGGGCGAGTGGAAGGCATACATGGCCTACTACACTGTGCAGGATATATGCGCGGCAGACAACTATCTCTTCGTGAAGGCATCATACAGCCTGTACCAATACAACAAGAACGACGGCTCAATCTACACCTACGACAAGACGAACGGCATGAGCGACACACGCATCATGCACATCGGGTGGAACAGTACGGCGAAGAAACTCGTCGTGGCATACGACGACAGCAACATCGACCTCGTGGAGACAAACGGGAACGTGACCAACGTGGCCGACCTGTACAACCGCACGATGACCGAGGACAAGACCATAAACATAATAAAGAACGAGGGGAAGTATGCCTACATAGGCACCAACTTCGGCGTGGTGAAAGTGAACGTGGCCGCCGCCGAAATCAGCGAGACCTACATGCTCGGCCTCGAGGTGACGAGAATAGGCTTCGCCAACGGCTATATCTTCGTCAACACGCGCAGCGGACTGCGTTGGAAGGCCTCGCTCGACAGCAACCTGATGGACAGCGGCAATTGGAGCAGGGCATACACGGGGCAGTATCCGACCGACATCTTCGACCTCGACACGTCCGACTATGACAACAACATCGACCTCGTGGAGACGCTAAGCCCGGGCGGCCCGGCCTACAACAACTTCGGATACCTGCGTATGTACAACGGCAAGCTCTACGCCTGCAACGGATATTCGGACATTGTGCTGAGCGCAACGCTGCAAGTCTACGACGGCAACGACTGGACACTCTACGAGGACGACATCACCGAGGAGACTGGACACCGCTTCGTCAACCTGCACAGCTGTGCCATAGACCCCAGTGACGAGGGACACGTGTTTGCCGCAGGACGCTCCGGCCTCTACGAATACGAGAACGGACGCTTCGTGAAGGAGTACAGCAACGACAACAGTCCGCTGCGCACGGCGGCCACCCTCGCCGACTCCACCGACAAGGACTACGTGTTCGTGATGTCCGTGGAATATACCTCCGACGGACACCTGTGGGTGACAAACAGCCGCAGCTCCACCAACGCGCTTTACGAGGTGTTGCCCGACGGCACGTGGATTGCCCACGGAGACAGCCGCCTCATGGTGACGAGCAGCGGTGTGACGTGCTCAATGGAGTGCCTCGAAGACATCATGTTCGACAGTCGCGGACGGCTCTGGATGGTCAACAACTACTGGAATTCGCCCGCCCTGATAAGGTATGACACAGACACGGAGGCGATGGACGTGTGCCTGCAAGCCGTGAACCAGAACGCCACTACGCTCAACATCAGCTTCTTCGACTGCCCGACGGAAGACCGCGAGGGCAACATCTGGGTGGGCACCACAGCCGGCCCGATGTACGTGGCGAGCGCGGATGCGGCCACGATGGGTTCAAGCGACTTCACGTTCGTGCAACCGCTGATACCGCGCAACGACGGGACAAACCTCGCCGACTACTTGCTCGACAACATCGAGGTGGTGGCGATTGCCGTCGACGGGGCAAACCGCAAGTGGTTCGGGACTTCGGAAAACGGGGTCTACCTCATCAGTGCGGACAACATGGAACAGCTTCAGCACTTCACCTCCGACAACTCGCCGCTGCTCTCCAACGACGTAAGGGCAATAGCCATAAACCAAGAGACGGGCGAGGTGTTCTTCGGCACAGACCAAGGGCTGTGCTCCTACACCTCCGATGCCACCGAGCCGTCCACGGAAATGACTAAGGACAACGTTTATGCCTACCCCAATCCCGTGAGGCCGGGCTACACGGGACTTATCACCGTGGTGGGGCTTACGTTCGATGCCGATGTCAAGATAACCACGGCGACAGGCGCACTCGTGGCCGAAGGGCGCAGCAGCGGCGGCACGTTCACATGGGACGGCTGCGACAGCAAGGGACGGCGCGTGGCCTCCGGTGTCTACAACGTGGTCACTGCCACCAGCGACGGAGGCAAGGGCACGGTGTGCAAGGTGGCCATCGTGAGATGAGCGTGGGAAAATATCATTCGTCCCGCAAGCTACAAGAAAAAGCGAGACCTTTGCCGTTATACTCGGTACGATACTAACCAAAACACAGATACATCACCTAAAACCAAGAAAGCATGAGCAAACTAAGCACCATCAAGGCCGCTGCACTGTCGGCAGCGGCCATAATGACGCTCGGCAGCTTCATCGTGCCCGACTATGACTCGATAACCGTGGCCGCACCGTTCCCGATGCCGGCCATTGCCATCTACCACTTCCCGGAACGGGAGTTCCCCATCACGGACTACGGTGCCCTGCCGCTCGGTGCATCTACCGACGAGGCTTGCATAAAGGCCAACACCGAGGCTTTCGCACGCGCAATGGAAGCCTGTGCCGAGGCGGGAGGCGGATGTGTGGTGGTGCCGGCAGGCGAATGGCCGTCTGGCCCCATCCACCTTCGGAGCAACTGCGAGCTGAGGCTTGAAGAGGGGGCGACGGTGAAGTTCTCCCCAAATCCCGAAGACTACCTGCCGGCGGTGGAGGTGAGCTGGGAAGGGCTGGAGTGTATGAACTATTCGCCGATGGTTTATGCCTATCAGTGTGAAAACGTGGCCATCACCGGCTCTGGCACGCTGACGCCGGACATGACGACGTGGCGCGAGTGGTTTACAAGGCCAAAGGCTCACCTCGAGGCTCTGAAGCAGATATATGAGTGGGGATACCTCGGCACGCCCGTTGCAGAGAGGATGATTGCCACGGGCGAGAGCCACCTGCGCCCCCACATGATTCACCTCAACCAGTGCCGCAACGTGCGGCTGGAGGGCTTCAAGGTTCGTAACTCGCCGTTCTGGACCATCCACCTATACCGCTGCGAGGGCGGGGTGGTGCGCGGACTGGACGTTTACGCGTACGGGCACAACAACGACGGCATCGACATTGAAATGACACGCAACCTGCTTGTGGAGGACTGTGTTTTCGACCAGGGCGACGATGGGGTAGTGATAAAGTCGGGGCGCAACCACGACGCATGGCGCATAGGCCAGCCTACGGAGAACATCGTGGTGCGCCACTGCCGCGTGCGCAACGCACACGGGCTGCTCGTGGTGGGCAGTGAGATTTCGGGCGGCGTGCGAAACGTGTATATGCACGACTGCCGGATGGACGACAAGGTGAAGACCCTGTTCTACATCAAGACGAATCGTCGGCGCGGTGCGTTCGTGGAAAACATCTACATGGAGCGTGTCAGTGCCAACCGCATGGAGCGGGCGTTCGCCATCGACACCGATGTGCTGTACCAATGGAAAGACCTCGTGCCGACATACAAGGATACCGTGACGGCTATACGGAACATATTCATGCGCGATGTACACTGCAACGTGGCCGACGGCATATATGAGATAAATGGCGACAGCGACCTGCCCGTAGAGAACGTTACCATCGAGCGGCTCTCGGTGGACACGGTGAAGCAGTACACCACACGCGCCATCAACGTGAACGGACTGAAAACGGAAGACATAAAGTTCGGGAGGTGAGCCGGAAGGAATGGCAATCCGCTGAACTTCAGGCGGCTGGCAGAGTGGCGTTGCGCTTGCTGGTTGCCTCTGTCCCCGATGTCCATTCATAAGGCACGGCATGGAAAAACGCAAACCTTGATAGCAAGGGAATGGGATTTTTGTTATCTTTGCATTATGAGAGTGCCGCTTGGCGGAAAGAAAAACGTGGCAGTTATGTGACTGCCGTAAGGCCGCCAGTCCCCACTCATTGTTTTCATATATCCTACATAAAACAAATCGCAATGGAAAACGAAGTGATAAGGTGCATGGAGACGAGGCGCAGCGTGAGGGCATTCAAGCCCGATGCGATGCCCTCCGACGAACTGCTCGCCAAGGTGGCCGAGGCCGGTACATACGCACCCACAGGGCGCGGCCTCCAGTCGCCGCAGATAGTGGTGGTCACGGACAAGGCCACGCGCGACCGTCTGTCGCACCTCAACGCGGAAGTGTTCGGCACGGACACCGACCCATTCTACGGTGCGCCGGCAATAATTGTGGTGCTCGCCAAGCGCGACGTGCCAACCCACCTCTACGACGGCTCGCTCGTGATGGGCAACATTATGAACGCCGCGCACTCGCTCGGCCTCTCTTCGTGCTGGATTCACAGGGCAAAGGAAGTGATGGACTCCGACGAGGGGCAGCAGATGCTCCGCCAATGGGGCCTGGAAGGCGACTACGAGGGCATAGGCAACGTTGCCATAGGATATGCCGCCAAAGAACCGCAGGCTGCTAAGCCGAGGCGTGAGGGTTACGTCAAGTGGGTGAAATGACGCAGGCGGCCATGCCGCACATTGACGCTACACCAGCCGACTTCGAGGTGATGGCTCCCGTAGGCTCGCCCGATAGTCTCGCCGCCGCGCTCAAGGCTGGGGCAGACTCGGTGTATTTCGGGGTGGGGAAGCTCAATATGCGCGCCCACTCGGCGAACGTGTTCTCGCTCGACGACCTGCGCCATGTGGCACGGGTCTGCGCAGACAACGGCACGAAGGCATACCTCACCCTTAATACAATCGTCTACGACGACGACATCAACGACCTGTGCGAGGCCATAGCAGCCGCCCGCGATGCGGGAATATCTGCCGTGATAGCATCCGACGTGGCCACGATGCAACGGTGTCGCGAAGAAGGCGTGGAGGTACACCTCTCCACGCAGCTCAACATAAGCAACACCGAAGCCCTGCGCTTCTACACTGCATGGGCCGATGTGGCTGTGCTTGCGCGCGAATTGAACCTCGGGCAGTTGGAGGCCATGCACAGGCGCATCGTCGAGGAGAACATCTGCGGCCCCTCGGGACGGCATGTGCGCATCGAGATGTTTTGCCACGGGGCACTCTGCATGGCCGTCAGTGGCAAGTGCTACTTGAGTCTCGACAACGCCAACCGCTCCGCCAACAGGGGGGAGTGCGTGCAGATTTGCCGCCGCTCATATACCGTGACCGACGATGACACTGGCGAACAGCTCACCATCGACAATAAGTATGTGATGAGTCCGAAGGATCTCAAGACCATACGCTTCATCGACCGCATGATGGCCGCCGGCGTGAGGGTGTTCAAGATTGAGGGCAGGGCGCGCGGCCCAGAGTATGTCGACACCACGGTGCGCTGCTACCGCGAGGCCATCAACGCTGTGTTCGACGGGACGTTCACGGAAGAGCGCAAGGACGAGTGGGACAGGCGGCTTGCTGCCGTGTTCAACCGTGGATTCTGGGACGGATACTATCTCGGCCAACGCCTCGGCGAATGGAACAAACGCTACGGCTCGTGCGCCACAGAACGCAAGGTCTACATTGGTCGCGCCACCAACTACTACAGTCGCCTCGGCGTGGCAGAGTTCAAGGTGGAGGCTGCCGAGTTCAACGTTGGCGACAAGATGCTCGTCACCGGGCCAACGACAGGTGCTCTCTATCTCAACGCAAGTGAGATTCACGGAGACAACGGTGCGGTGCAGACGGCACGGCAGGGCACGCTTGCTGCCATAAAGACACCAGAAAAGGTGCGTCCAGGCGACAAACTGTTCAGGATTGTGGCCGACGAGCAGCAGTGAGCCGCAAGATGGCGGGGGCTATGCCGGACAGACCGGTTCGCTCCCCTTGACGGCACGCAAACAGGCGATTGCCGCATAGGGAATAAGAAATGTACATTATATTATATATAGAAAGATGACAATAGACGAAGCGCAAGACGAGGTGATTGAAGAGTTTTCCGAACTCGACGATTGGATGGACAAATACCAGATGCTCATCGACCTCGGCAACTCACAACCGCCACTCGACCCGAAATACAAGGTGGAGCAAAACCTTATCGACGGATGCCAAAGCCGCGTGTGGCTGCAAGCCGACTTCCGCAACGGCCTTGTATGCTTCAGTGCGGAAAGCGACGCACTGATCGTCAAGGGTATCATAGCCCTGCTCATCAGGGTGCTTTCGGAACACACGCCCGATGACATCATCAATGCGAAGCTGTATTTCATTGACCGCATCGGGCTTAGGGAGCACCTTAGCCCCACGCGCAGCAACGGACTGCTGGCAATGGTGAAGCGAATGAAAGTCTGCGCACTGGCATTCAAGGCTTCTCAAGGGGCGTGACAACGCCGAAAAGCAGTCGGGATAAGCGTGTTTTTGTAATGAAACACGAAAAAATCGCATTTTCGCGAAAAATTATCCCGAAAAGTTTGGAGGGAAGCGAAAAACGCCTTACCTTTGCACCCGCTTTCGGATTAAAAATCCAGAACAAGTTAAGAGTTCTTTGAAACATTGGTACAGGACAAGGAGATAAGCACAGAGGGTGTGTTCATTCCGCGCCGGCTGGTTCCGGCGCGGGAGTCAATTCACGGACAGGCTGTCGCGGCGTCTCGCCCTTTTTGGGCGGTGTCGTTGCGCACCGATGATATTTTTACAATGCAGAGTTTGATCCTGGCTCAGGATGAACGCTGGCTACAGGCTTAACACATGCAAGTCGCGGGGCATCGCGTGTCGTGCTTGCACGGCATGGCGGCGACCGGCGGACGGGTGAGTAACGCGTACCCAACCTTCCCCCCACCACGGAACAGCCCGCCGAAAGGCGGATTAATGCCGTATGCGGTGCGCAGCGGGCATCGACCGCGCACCAAAGCATTTTGCGGTGGGGGATGGGGGTGCGTCCGATTAGCTTGACGGCGGGGCGACGGCCCACCGTGGCGACGATCGGTAGGGGTCCTGAGAGGGAGGCCCCCCACACTGGGACTGAGACACGGCCCAGACTCCTACGGGAGGCAGCAGTGAGGAATATTGGTCAATGGGCGGAAGCCTGAACCAGCCAAGTAGCGTGCGGGAGGAAGGCCCGACGGGTCGCAGACCGCTTTTGCGCGGGGATAAAGGGGGTCACGTGTGGCCCTTTGCAGGTACCGCGCGAATAAGGACCGGCTAATTCCGTGCCAGCAGCCGCGGTAATACGGAAGGTCCGGGCGTTATCCGGAATCATTGGGTTTGAAGGGAGCGTAGGCCGCCCGTGCAAGCGTGCCGTGAAAAGCCGCGGCTCAACCGCGGCCGTGCGGCGCGAACTGCTGGGCTTGGGTGTCCGGGAGGGGGACGGAATTCGTGGTGTAGCGGTGAAATGCTTAGATATCACGAGGAACCCCGATTGCGAAGGCAGTCCCCCACCGGGCGACCGACGCTGATGCTCGAAGGCGCGGGTATCGAACAGGATTAGATACCCTGGTAGTCC
>CAZURD010000010.1:0-37466 GCA_964623445.1 uncultured Prevotella sp.
TGTTGAGATTAAAAGAATTCCGTTACCTTTGTAAGGCAGTTAGTATCTTGGATGAGAGAAATGATGAGTCTCACAGAGAAGACAATAGACATCGACAATATTCTGGAGAGTAAACTTGGAGCCAAGAAGCGGAAAGTGCCGCGTCCTCTTGTGGCTTGGTTGAAGCGCATAATCCATCAGGATGAGGTTAATGGCTATCTTTGGGAAAGCCGTCGCCTCAGCGGAACGGAATGGCTTGAGGACTGTATGCGCTATCTTGGCATAACGCTTGAAATCGTTGGCAAAGAGAACTTGCCTCCTAAGGACGATGGGCGTCTTTACACGTTTGTGAGCAATCACCCTCTCGGGGGTGAGGACGGAGTGGCCCTTGGTGCTATTATTGGAAGGCATTATGACGGTAGGTTCCGTTATCTTGTGAATGATTTGTTGATGAATCTGCCGGGGCTTGCACCGCTTTGCATACCCATTAACAAGACAGGCAGCCAAAGCCGTAATTTCCCGGCGATGGTTGAACAGGGCTTCAACAGCGACAATCATATACTCATGTTTCCTGCCGGCATCTGCTCGCGACGTCAAAAGGGCAAGATAATGGATTTGGAATGGAAGAAGACTTTCATTACGAAGAGTGTTGAACACCAGCGTGACATCGTTCCAATACATTTCGGTGGACGCAACTCGGACTTCTTCTACAGACTTGCAAATTTCTCCGACCGCCACATAAAGAAAGTGAACATAGCCATGCTCTTTCTTGTGGACGAAATGTACAAGAACGCAAACAAGACTTTCCGTGTGGCTTTTGGAAAGCCCATTCCTTGGCAAACATTCGATAAAAGCAAAACTCCGCAACAGTGGGCGCAATTTGTCAAGGAGCTAACTTACGAACTATAGAGATAGCAATATAATGGAACAAGAAATCATCAAGCCAGTTGACAAGGCTGTCATTAAGGCTGAATTGACTCCCGAGCGTCAACTCCGAATGACCAACAGGAGCAATAACGAGATTTACATCGTCGACTTTCACAATGCACCTAACGTGGTTAGGGAAATAGGGCGATTACGCGAAATTGTGTTCCGTGAGGCCGGTGGTGGCACAGGCAAGGAACTTGACCTCGACGAGTTCGACACGATGGACAATTGTTACAAGCAGCTTATCGTGTGGAATCCGGAGGAAGAGGAAATCATCGGTGCCTATCGCTACATCCTTGGCTCTGATGCTGAAATCGGTCCGGACGGTCAGCCCATCCTTGCCACGAGCCACATGTTTCATTTCTCTGAGCGTTTCATACGCGAGTATCTCCCCAAGACCATTGAGTTGGGACGCAGTTTTGTGTCTCCCGGCTATCAGAACACGGGCAAGCATCCGTCCAAGAGCCTTTTCGCGCTTGACAACCTGTGGGACGGGCTGGGCGCACTCACCGTGATACAGCCCGATGCCAAGTATCTGTTCGGCAAGATGACGATGTATCCTTCGTACATACGCAAGGGTCGCGACATGATTCTTTATTTCCTGAATAAGCATTTTGAGGACAAGGACAGCCTTGTCATTCCGAAGCATCCGCTAAAGATTGAGACCGATCCAGACGAGCTTAAGGCTCTGTTTTGTGAGACAACGTTCAAGGAGGATTATAAGATTCTCAATCGCGAGGTGCGGAAATTAGGTTACAACATACCGCCTTTGGTCAATGCCTATATGAACCTTAGCCCGACGATGAAGCTCTTTGGCACAGCCATCAATGATGGTTTTGGCGATGTTGAGGAGAGTGGAATCCTCATTGCCGTTGACGAAATACTTGAGGAGAAGCGGATGCGCCACATCGACTCGTTCATAAAGGAGCACCCGGAAGCCTTTCAAATCACGAGCGGTGCAAACAATTTGATATACAAGGAGAAGTGAATTGTGGTCTGAGGACAATCGCTGTAGCCGTCGCAATGGTGTCCGTTGTGTCCGTGGAGGTTGCAGCGAAGCCTCTGCCACCCACCGCCGGTACTCCTGTTGAGTTCCTCGGCCATGCCATTGTATATGCCGGTGACACGTTGGAATTAAGCCCCAAGGCTCTGTTTGTCGACGGAAGCCTCACTGACGCGGAGGTTGCAGAATGCCCGTTCGCATTCAACTCCATTCAGGAGGCTGTCCGGCGGCTTACCGACGGCACATCCTCGGAGCCGATGCGGGTGTATGTCGCACCTTGGGTCTATTGGATAGACGACCCCGATTCGCCTGCCGTGGCGACCGGCATCAACGGGCGCGAGCCTTTTGGCATGGTCATACGCTGCAATAATCTCCACCTCATCGGTCTTGCGAAAGATGCCCGCGATGTGGTGCTCGCAGCCATGCGAGGCCACATGCAAGGGGCAATGGGCAATTTCACAATGCTCGATATTTATGGCGACGGCCTGCAAGTGAGCAACATGACGTTGGGAAATTTCTGCAATGTAGACCTCGAATATCCCCTCAATCTGGCCTTGGCACGCCGGAAACGCAGTCCTGCCATAACCCAAGCCCACGTGGCATACTGCCACGGCGACCGCGCCTTGGCGCGCAATGTGCGCTTCATCAGTCGCCTGAACCTCAATCCCCTTAACGGTGCAAGGCGCATTCTGTACGACCGTTGCCATTTTGAGTGTACTGACGATGCCTTGACTGGCAACGGCATATACCTCCATTGCACCATCGATCTCTATGGCCAGAAGCCTTTTTACACCACAGTCGCAACGGGTGCGGTGTTCCTTGCCTGCCGCTTCACGTCGAAGACGGCCAACCGCAGCATGGTGTTCTGCAAGTCTCCCGACCCTCTTGCGCTCATCGATTGTGCTTATTCAGCTCCCGATTCCGTCCGCATAGGTTGGGCTAACTATCCCGAACGCTGGCTGCGATGCTTTCAGGCGGGCTTTACGCTCAACGGAAAGCCTTACAAGGTGGGTTCGGAGATGCCGGAGAATACTGTTTGCATTGATTCCTTGCCAATGCTTTCGGCCTATCGTACAGTGGCTGATGGCGACACTTTGTACAATACATACAACCTCTTGCGCGGCGATGACGACTGGGATCCGCTCGGCGTGGCTTCGCGAATAAAGTCCGCGCTGGGCTTTTGTGGAGGTGAATTTCCCACTGCGCTTGCCATGAACGTGCGCAAAATATCGGTTACGGCCGGTGAAACGCCGTTCCGTCTGACGGCCACGGCCTTGCGCCAAGGTGGTTATGCCATGCCTGCTGATGCCGATACAGCCGTTGTCCGCTGGTCTGTGGCCTCCGATGGCGAGCGTTTTGTGAGGCTCATGCCGCATGGCGATGGCAGTTGCGACGTTGAGTCTGTCAATGACGACGACACCGTGGCCACCGTCTGCGTGGTGGCTTCCACGTCAGCGGGAATTCAGGCTGCTGTGGAAGTAGTGGCGAGGCCACGCCTTTTGCCCGCGCCCGAGTTTGTCGAGAAGCCCCGAATAGAGATTGGCGACACCCTTTTCCTTTCCTACAAGCTCCGCCTTGACGGCCGTGCCGATCGTTCTCGCGTCACGTGGTATCGTTGCAAGGATGCCTCCGGCCGTGGTGGCGTGCCCGTGGCCGTCAGCCGTGGCGGCACTCCTTTGCTTGCCTATCCGTTGACGGAGGCCGATGTCGGTTGGCACATCATGGCCAAGGTGGAGCCTGCCCATGTGCGCTCGCTGCCGGGAGATGCAGCCGTGGCGGTGACGGAGCAGCCCGTTGACGCTTCCTCGGTTGCGCCGTCAAGCATCGTTGAGACAGATTTCAGGGCGTTGCCAACGTCGTGGCAGCCAATGGTGCAGCCCGGATTTTGGACTGTTGACGGTTTCAAGCCAAAGGATACGAGCGACTACGACTGGTCGTTCGATTCCTCAAAGGACATGTGGACATACGGCGAGGGGTTCAATGGAGCTGTCGGTCTTGGCCTGCTTCAGGTGCAGCGTGGTGCGCGCCTGCTTTACACGCCCGTGACCGGCCGGTGCGGCGATATGCGCGTCACGTTGCAGGTAGACCCCACCAAGACGGCGGGGCAGGGCTTTGGCAGTGCCACAGGCCAGTATATGGACGTTTACATAAAGTTCGACACGCGCACGCTCACGGGGTATGCCCTGCGCATTGAGCGCACGCCGAAGTCGTCCAGGGCCGTGGATTTCACGCTTGTGGAGTATGTCGATGGTGTGACAAGGCCAATATCCGAGTCAGTCACGTCCACTTGCTATCGCACAGGCTGCACCATCACGCTCGAAACTCGCGGTTCTCGCCTCTTTGCCCACGTAGAGACGGCCTCGCCTGCGCCCGCCGATTCATCCTTGCCTGCCGTGGTCGACCTCGCTGCCGACATTGCCCCGAGCGTCAATGGCGGCTCGGGTGTGCAACATACAGGTTCATGCGGCGAGAGCACCACCATGCTCCACCGCATGAAGATAGAGTATTTCGGTGATTAGGCGACGGCCTTTCCCGTCATCCCTAATCCTTTGTTCCGGCCATGTATTCGGCGCACATCTCGGCGCAGCGTTCCCCGTCGATGGCCGCCGACACAATTCCTCCAGCATATCCAGCCCCTTCCCCGCACGGGAACAGGCCGCCGATGCCCACGTGCATCAGTGTCGTGTCGTTGCGCACGATGCGCACCGGTGACGATGTGCGTGTTTCCACGGCCATGACCACGGCCTCGTTGGTGAGGAATCCGTGGCTCATGCGTCCGAAGTTGCGGAAGCCTTGCTGGAGTCTTTCAACGATTTGCTTTGGCATCCAGAAGTGCAGCGGCGACGATATTAGTCCCGGTGCGTATGACGATTGCGGCAGGTCGTAGCTCAATCGCCCGTTCACGAAGTCGGCCATGCGTTGCGCTGGCGCTGTCTGTCGCATGTTTCCTTGCTGCCAGCAGTCGGCCTCCAGTTTCTCCTGCCACAGCATCAGCTTCAGTGGGTCTTCGCCTTCCACGTCGTCGGGTCTCATTTCCACCACCATTCCACTGTTCGACCAGCGTCCTCCACGGTTGCTCGGGCTCATTCCGTTCACCACTATCTGCCTTGCTCCCGTTGCTGCGGGTATGATGAAGCCGCCGGGGCACATGCAGAACGAGTAGACACCTCTCCCGTCCACCTGTGTCGTGAACGAGTATTCTGCCGCAGGAAGCCATTGCCCGCGTCCGTGCGGGTTGTGGTATTGTATGCGGTCGATGAGTTCGGCTGGGTGTTCGAGGCGCACTCCGACGGCTATGCCCTTGGCTTCCATTTCCGCTCCCGCATCGTGCAGGTAGTGGTAGACATCGCGTGCGGAGTGTCCCGTCGCGAGAATCACAGGGCCTCGCAGTGTAATGCTTTCCCCCGTGTCCAGCCTCGTGGCCTCTATGCCCCCCACTTTGTTGTCGCTGCCAATCAACAGTCTGTCCATGCGCGTTTGGTGGCGCACCTCTCCGCCGCTGCCGACTATCGTGTTGCGCATTGCCTCAATCACGCCCGGCAGTCTGTCTGTGCCGATGTGTGGGTGGGCATCGCAGAGAATCGACAGTGGTGCGCCGTGCTGGCAGAACACGCGGAGCACCTTTTCAATGCTTCCGCGCTTCTTGCTGCGCGTGTACAGCTTGCCGTCGGAGTAGGCACCCGCGCCTCCCTCGCCGAAGCTGTAGTTGCTTTCAGGGTTTATCTTGTGCGTGCGCGTGATTTCGGCGAGGTCGCGCTTGCGTTGCCTCACGTCCTTTCCGCGCTCCACCACCACGGGGCGAAGCCCCAGCTCCACGAGCCGCAGTGCGGCGAAAAGCCCTGCTGGGCCTTCGCCCACCACGATGACGCGCCGTGCCGACGACACGTCGCGGTAGGCCACAGGCTCAAACGGCTCGTCCGCAGGCTGCTCGTTGATGTAAAGTCGCACTTTCAGGTTCACGTATATCGTGCGCTGCCGTGCGTCGATGCTGCGCCAGAGCACGCGCACTGCGGTCACTGTGCGGGCATCAAAGCCCTTCTCGCGGGCTATCCACTCGCCGATGGCAGCCTCCGATGCAGCCACTTGCGGCAACACTCTTATCTGATGTTCCGAAACCATTTGCTTTGTTTTTCTGATTATTCAATGTTGTCTTTCACTGCCGTCCTTGGGCATTTTGTCCCAGAAGCTGCGCAGTTCTTCAATCACGCGGTCGTAGTCGGTCATGGTGAACGTGCCTTCCCCCGCCATCATTATGGTGTAGTCGATTCCTGCGAACGACCGTCCCACGCCCGTGTCGCGGAATCCGTGCCTTTTGTAGAATGCGTGTCGGCGTTGCCGCTGTTCCGAGTTCTCTGCGGCCTGTTGCGGCGATTCCATGTCGAGTATGAGCGGTTGGTGTGCGTATCGCCCTTTCAGTGCTTCGAGTATGCGCCCTCCGTATCCGCGTCCGCGCAGTTCTTCGCGCACGGCGAAATACCAAAACCAGCTTGTCGTGGGGCGTTGGTACACTATGGTGATGCCCACGAGGCTGTCGCCGCAGTGCCATGCCGTGTAGTCGAGCGGCATTTTCGCGAGCAGCTTCACGAGGTCGTCGTAGGGTATTTGCTCCTCCCTTGGGAATGCCGTCTCGTATAGCTGGCGACATTGCGGGTCGTTTGCGCTTTCCGTGTCGAGTTTTACGGCTCTCATGGAGCATTTGTCCGTCATGTCCCTATTATCTTGTCTATGTCCTTTGCGCTTGCCGTCGGGAACAGCCCGAGCAGGTACTCGCCTATGCGGCGGCGCGATTCTTCCGGCGTGCGGCATCGTGCAGCCTCGCAGAGCGATTCCCCGTACATCGCCTCTGGCGTGCAATATCGTGCCATGCCCCATCCGTAGGTCTTGCCTTGCTTCGTCGTGAAGAGTTCAAAGTCGGCGATGCAGACGTGCGTGCCCATTTGCAGCCGGGCTATTAGCGTGTCGAATGCCGTGCCGTTGTGCCTGTTTATCGTTGGCGTTGTCGGGTCGTTGGGGTTGAACGTGCGGCGTTTGCGGCTTAGCGTGAATCCGCTTGCCGCTTTCAGTTGGCGCGAGAGCATCGACTCATTCTCGCGCAGCACGTCGAGAATGCGTTGCGCGTCGGCATCGTAGCCGCCGAGAGGGCGGCGGAAGCGTCGCCAGTTGATGAAGTCGGGCAGCCAATCGAGGCTCACGTAGCCCGCCTTGCCGGCGAAAAACTTGCCGTAGGCGCACTGCCAGTGGCTGATGATTGAGCCTTTCCACTGCCATGCCCCGCCCTCGCCCTCATCGCTGAAGAGCAAGTCCTCTGGCACCAGTTCCTCCACGGAAAAGCCTTCCACGCCGTTGCGGAAGAACGGCATGAAGCCCCATTCCGCTATCGTCTGTTCCAGTTCGGCTTGTGTCTCTATCATTGCTTTTCCTGTTTTGGGTTGCCGTTGCACTGCCGGGGCTTTCCACGACCCAGCAGACTGCCAGCCAGACAAGGCCGACAGTCTGCTGGGCAGAGTTCCGTCTCCGCCGTGATGTCTATTCTGCCACGAACGGTTTCAGTCCTTTCACGGCCTCGGCGGCGGTGATGCGCCGGCCTCCGTTGTCGAGGTCGATGAGCACGTAGCGGTCGTTGCCCATGCCAAGTTCCTTCATGTAGGAAAGCTGGCGCAGTCCGTGTCGCGTCTCGATGCGTTCCACGATGTCGTGGTGTTCAGCCTCGGTCATGGCATATATCATGTCGATGCAGGCCTGATCCACGGCGAGGATGTCTGTCGATGACAGTATGCCCACGTTCGGCGTGACCACAGGTTGTGCCGCCGTGCCCTCGCAGTCGCACGAGACAGACATGTTGCGCATCACGTTCACGAACGTGATGTTGCGCCCGAAGTGGTCCACCACGGCCTTGCTCGATTCCGTCATGCGCTCCATGAACTCCTCCTTGGCAATGTCCCATTGGTCGTCTTGTCCCGGTGTGGTGTGAATCCACGCCTTGCCGATGCGTCCGTCGGCGCAGCCTATGCCGATGTTCTTGTTGCTTCCGCCGAAGCCTCCCTGCGTGTGTCCCTTGAAGTGGGTGAGCACCACGAGCGAGTTGTAGTTGGCGAGGTGGTTTCCCACGGACATCTTGTCAAACCATTTGCCGCCTTTCACGGGCAGGGTGAGCGTGTCCTCCTCGTCGAGTATGTCCACGGGGCAGAACGTCCAGCCGTTCACTTCGAGTGTCTGGCGGTGAGCCTCGGTGGTATAGCGGTCGCCCTCGTAGTAGGTGTTGGTCTCCACGATGGTGGCTTCGGGCAGGTCTTTCTTCATCAGTGCCTCCACCCACGGTGCGGGTATGATGTTAGGCCCGTTCTTTTCTCCCGTGTGGAGCTTCACGGCCACCTTGCCCCCGATGTTCGCCGCCACCTGCTCGTATGCCTTGGCAAGTCCCTCGGGGCTTAGGTCGCGCGTGAAATACACGATCGACTCGTTGCCTGTGCGTTCCTCGTAGGGCACGTATTTGTTGCCGTCGACACCCGGCGTGGGCGTTTCCCCGGCCTCTGCCGCCTCGCTGCTTTCCGCTGTCTTACGCTCCCCGCAGCCCGCTGCGATGCTGCAACCGAGGAAAGCCATGATCAATGGTTTTGTGAATGTAGATGCTTTCATATCTCTTTGTGTCATAAAGTTGTTTCTTTGTGTCTTCGTTTCATGTTCTCGGGATGGCGCAAACGAGCGAAGGCGTGAGCTTGCCCGCAGCATTCCGAACGCACTTATCATTTGTGCAAAGTTACGAAATTTCCCATAACAAATTCTTAAACCGATTATCTCAAAAGCAACCAATATTACGGTTAGTTGCGCTTCGGCCTTTCCCGCCATCTCCGTGTGCCGTGTGATACGACCCGAACGGACGCAGAATCCGAATCCGTTATCAGTGAGTTACGTCGAAATCATGGTAACAATACTTTACAAATCGAAATCGCTTAAAAAGTAGCGGCAACCCCGTTTCAGTGTTCTTTTTTGCCATGTCGGAATGGCAAAAAGAGGTCTTGATTCCATCGTTCGGCTTGTTTTTGCGGTCAACGAATGCCCCGTTGCATTGCGTTTTTTGCCTCGTTGCGTGCCGATTGATGCCCCGTTGATGGGCAACGAGGCATTCGTTGCAGTTCGTTTAATGCCTCATTGCGCTTTGACGGAGGCTTTTTTGCGGGGTAAACGAGGGGTTATAAGGCATACACGACTGATAGTCAGTGTATTGCCGAAACTTCCGCTGTTTTTGCGTATTTTTGGCAAAAGAGCCTTGCCGTTGGAAATATGCGAGCCGTAGACGCGCAAAATCTGCATTTTTGCTTATGTAAAAGTTTTTCAACTGCTGCGGATTTCCCAGTCCGAAAGTGTGCGTGCAGAGCCTGTCGCAGGTGTTGGCAGAACAAATATTCGGATGTTCAGCGTTCGGTTGGGGATAATATTTCGTACATTTGCATACTCCATGCGCGCATTGCGCCTCGGCCGACAGTCCGCCGTGTGCGGCGCGTGCGTGCATGGGAGAATTGCAAAATGACACAAGCACAATTCAGGAATATGAAGAAAATCACCGTGGCCATCGATGGATATTCATCGTGTGGCAAGAGCACAATGGCCAAGGATTTGGCTCGCGAGGTAGGTTATGTGTATGTAGACACGGGGGCGATGTACCGTTGTGTGACGCTCTACGCCATGCGGCAGGGGCTGATAGCCCCCGACGGCACGCTCGATGCCGCCGCACTGGAGCAGCAGATGGGCGCGATCGACATATCATTCAGGTTCAATGAGTCCACTGGCCGTCCCGATGCCTGCCTCGGCGGCGAGGTGGTGGAGCGCGAGATACGCACGATGGACGTGTCGGCGCACGTCAGTGCGGTGGCTGCGCTGCCTTTCGTCCGCAGTGCGCTCGTGGCAAGCCAGCGCGAGATGGGGCGGCGCGGCGGCGTGGTGATGGACGGCCGCGACATCGGCACCACCGTGTTTCCCAATGCGGAGCTGAAAGTATTCGTTACGGCTTCGGTCGACGTAAGGGCGCAACGGCGTTTCGATGAGCTGCGGGCAAAGGGAATGGAGGCCGACCTCGATGAGATTAGGCGCAACGTTGAGGAGCGCGACCGCATCGACTCCACGCGCGCGGTGTCGCCACTGCGCAAGGCCAGCGACGCAATAGTGCTCGACAACAGCCACATGACCATCGACGAGCAGCGGCAATGGCTGCTCGACCGCTTCCGCGAGGCGTGCGGGCGGCAGGCGGATGAGCCTCGCGGTGGTGTTGGCATTATTTAAAACAAGCGGGGCGCACTCTATCGGAAATATTGCCTAACTTTGCAAAGTCAACACTAACACATTATATAAATATACGTAAATATACTGGAATGAGAAAATTTGCAGTTATGTGCGCAGCGTTGTTGTTCGCGGCAGGACAGGCATTTGCCGGCCAAAAGCTCGACCTGAAGGCCGTCACGGGAGGCGCGTTCGCCTCGGAGCGGCTGGAGAGCGTTGAGCCGATGTCAGACGGCGAGACATACTCGCAGCTTAGCAAGGACGGGACGAAGATATTGAAGATGTCGTTCAAGACGGGCAAGCAGGTGGGCGTGCTCTTCGATGCAGGCACTGCACGCGGCGCAACCTTGACCCGCATAGACGGTTACATCATAAGCCCGGACGGCACAAAGATACTCTTGCAGACGGAGACGAAGCCCATTTACAGGCGTTCGTTCACCGCCGTCTACTACATCTTCGACATCAACAACAACAAGATGGAACCGCTGTCAGGCGGCAAGCCGCTTCAGACGCCGCTCTTTTCGCCCGACAGCAAGATGATAGCCTTTGTGCGCGACAACAACATCCACCTCGTGAAGATGCTCTACGACAACGCAGAGAGCCAAGTGACGACCGACGGAAAGAAAGGCGAAATCATCAACGGTGTGCCCGACTGGGTGAACGAGGAAGAGTTCGCTACAAACCGCAGCATGGTGTTCACGGCAGACAGCAAGCAACTCTGCTGGATAAAGTACGACGAGACGGCCGTTAGCGAGTATGGCATACAGCTGTACCGAGGCTCAAATCCGTCGCTCGATGCCTACGCGACATACCCCGGCTCTTACACATACAAGTATCCCAAGGCCGGTGAACGGAACGCAACGGTGTCGGTGTATAGCTTCGACATAAAGTCGAGGCAGACGCGGCAGATGCAGCTCCCGCTCGACGCTGACGGCTACATACCGCGCATAGTGATGACGAGCGACCCTGCGCGCATAGCCATCGTCACGCTCAACCGCCACCAGGACTGCCTCTCCATATACATGGCCAACCCGCTGTCGACGGTGTGCAAGCTGTCCATAGAGGAGAAAGCCGACAAGTTTGTGGAGGAGAACGTGCTCTCAATGCTGAAAGTCACGGAGAACAACATAGTTCTGCCAAGCTCCCGCAGCGGCGCGATGCACCTGTATCTGTACACCCTCAACGGGCAACTCGTGCGACAGCTTGAAAGCGGCGACCACGAGGTGACGGCTTTCTACGGCTACGACGAGGCCACGGGCGATGCCTACTTTGCCTCCACGGCACTCGGGCCACTGGACAGGCAGGTGTGCGTGGCACACAAGAACGGCAAGATTGAGCGTCTGACGGACAAGGCGGGACGGAACAGCGCGGTGTTCAGTGCCAACTATAAGTATTTCGTCAACACGTGGGACGACATCAATACGCCTGCGACATACACCATCAGGAGCAACGGAGGCAAGCAGTTGGCCACGCTCTTGGACAACAGCAGCCTTGCCGAGAAGCTCGCCGCCTACGACCTTGGCACGAAAGAGATGTTCAAGTTCACCACGTCGGAGGGCGTGGAGCTGAACGGCTGGATGGTGAAGCCGCACGACTTCGACGCATCCAAGGCATATCCCGTGATTATGTACCAGTATGGCGGCCCTGGCAACCAGCAGGTGCTCGACAGCTGGAACATCGGAATGCTTGGCCAGGGGGCTGTGTTCGAGCAGTATCTTGCACAGCAGGGCTATATCGTCGTGTGCGTTGACAACCGTGGCACGGGCGGCCGTGGCGCGGACTTCGAGAAGTGTACCTATCTCAGGCTCGGCGAACTTGAAGCTCGCGACCAAGTGGAAACGGCGTTGTGGCTGGGACAACAGCCATACGTCGACAAGCAGCGCATAGGCATCTGGGGCTGGAGCTACGGCGGGTGGAACACGCTGATGAGCATGAGCGAGGGACGGCCTGTGTTCCGCGCCGGCGTGGCCGTTGCCCCAGTGACGAGTTGGCGCTATTACGACACGGTGTATTCCGAACGCTATATGCGCACGCCCAAGGAGAATCCGAGCGGCTACGATGAGGTGTGCCCAATGGCGCGGGTGTCGAAGCTGAGCGGCGCACTCCTCCTCTGCCACGGCCTTGCCGACGACAACGTGAACTTCCAGAACGTTGCCGAGTATGCCGAGGCTCTCGTGCAGGCCGACAAGGATTTTTCGATGAACGTCTACACAAACCGCAACCACGGAATCTCAGGCGGGAATACACGCAACCATCTGTTCCGCCAAATCGTGAATTTCTTCAACGAGAAGATGGGCAACTGACCTGCAGCACCATAGAGAGGACGGAGAGCGGACAGTGTGTACGGCGCATGGCTTCCGGCAAAAGATGAATGTCAATAACCAATCCAAAGCATAGAACATGAAACAAGTAATCAGCGTCTTGGCCGCCGCAACACTCCTGTTGCCGGCATCGGCCGAGGCCAAGGCAAAGAAGAAGACGGCCGAACCACAGCTTTCGGCCATCGAGATTGTGGCGAAGGTCAACGACAATTGGCAGCAGACCAACGCCCCGGAGGTGAACGCTTTCTGGGACAATGCCGCATACTTCACGGGCAATATGGAAGCCTACAACCTCACGGGCAATGCCAAATACCTTGAATACAGCGACAAATGGGCACGCCACAACAAGTGGAGCGGAGCCACAGAGGCCGATCCCGCAAAGTGGGTCTACAACAACTACGGCGAAGACCAGCAGCACGTGCTCTTCGGCGACTGGCAGATATGCTTCCAGACATATCTCGACATGTATGCCATGAACCCCGATGCCTACAAGATTGCAAGGGCTAAGGAGGTGATGGGGCGCACGTGTGTGATGGAGGCCACCGACTTCTGGTGGTGGATTGATGCCCTCTACATGGCCATGCCCGTGATGAGCAAGATGTACAAGGCTACGGGCGACAAAGCCTATCTCGCAAAGCTCTACTCAAACTTTGCCTACACCGACGGCCTGCTCTTCGACAGCGAAGACCACCTCTACTACCGCGATGCCAAGTATGTCTATCCCGAACATAAGACAGACGCAGGCAAGAAAGACTTCTGGGCACGCGGAAACGGCTGGGCACTGGCTGGCATTGCGCGTTCGCTGGCAGACATCCCCGCAGACTGCAAGCAGCGGACGGTGCTGGTGGAGCGTTTCCGCCAGCTGGCAGAGGCTGTCGCCAAGTGCCAACAGGAAGACGGCTATTGGACGCGCTCCATGCTCGACCCCAAACAGGCTGAAGGCCCGGAGGCAAGCGGTACAGCTCTGTTGGCATACGGCTTGATGTGGGGCATCGACAACGGACTGCTCGACAAGTCCACCTACGGGGCTGTGGTCGATAAGGCTTGGACGTTCCTCTCCACCGTCGCCTTGCAGGAAGATGGCTCCGTGGGCTATATGCAGCCCATCGGTGAGAAAGCCGTCAAGGGACAGCAGCTCACGGCGGCGAGCGTCACCAACTTCGGAACGGGGGCTTTCCTCCTTGCCGCCTGTGAGCGCGTGCGCTATGAGGACGGCAGCGTATGCCCCGCAGACGACAAGGCGTTCACCGTGACCGTGGCCAATCCGACACCTGTGTTCCGTCAGGAAGTGGTGGAACTGGAGGCCGACAGCGTGTTTGCCCGTCTCGGAATCAGTGGCGGACGGCAGTTCCAAGTGATCAACGCCGTTGGCCAGCAGGTGGCATACCAGCTCACGCACGATGGAAAGCTGCTTCTGGACGCAGCCGTGAGGCCAAACGGCACGGCTGAATTTACGGTCAAGAAAGGCACGCCCAAGGCGTTCGTAAACACCTGCTACGGCAGGATGTATCCCGAACGTGTCGACGACATCGCATGGGAGAACGACCGTGGCGCGTACCGCTGCTACGGCCCTGCACTGCAACGCACGGGCGAGGATGCCTACGGCAACGATGTGTGGGTGAAGAACACGCCCGACCTCGTGGTGGAACAACGTTACTATCTGGAGGACGTGATGAAACCGGTGATAGCGGAACTGGCAAAGACCGATAAGGCAGCGGCTGACTCCATCAATATGCTTACGAGCTACCACTTCGACCAAGGCCACGGTCTCGACTGCTACAAGGTCGGCCCGACGCTCGGTTGCGGAACTCCGGCTATTATGGATGGCGACGAGATAATTTTCCCTTACTGCTACAAGGACTATGAGATACTCGACAACGGGCCTCTGCGCTTCGCCGTGAAGCTCGTCTATAATCCCGCTACGATCAAGGGCGACGAGAACGTTGTGGAAAGCCGCATACTCAGTCTTGACAAGAATTCCAACTTCAACAAGATGACTGTGTGGTATGACGGGCTTACGAAGCCGTGCGACGTGGCCTCTGGCGTGGTGATCCATACGGAGGACACGGAGAGCGTTGTGCTTGGCGACAACTATGTGCAGTATGCCGATCCGACTGACAATCCTGTGGGGCAGAACTTCCAGATATATGTCGCAGCACTGTTCCCCGAGGGCGGTGTGACAACGAAGAAATTGATGTATGACAACCCGACGCGCGGCAATGCAGGCCATGCCGTTGGCGTGAAGGTGGGTTATGAGAGCGGACAACGCTTCACTTACTACTTCGGAGCGGCATGGAGCAAGTACGACTGCCGCAGTCAGCAGGAGTGGCAAAACCGCATTGACTCTTTCCTTGGCGCACTGGAGTCGCCGCTCAACGTGACGTTCTGACGACAGCAAGGAACAGAAGTGACAGGGGCAGGGAAGGCAAGGACAGCCGCAGGCATTCGCCTCCGCCATCGGAGGCTTTCGCAGCGGTGTCGGGCTTGGCTTCCTTGCCCTTTCTTCGTTGCTCATAGAAATAGTCTTAAACTAAAACGTAACTGATGAAAACGGCAGTCATCGTAGGCGCGTCATCTGGTCTTGGCCGTGAGATGGCGCGCATATTGATAGGCGAGGGGTGGCGCGTGGGAGTGGCGGCACGTCGCCTTGCATTGTTGCAGGAACTTGTGGCTCTGTGCCCGGAGCGTGTTGTTGCAGAGGAAATAGACGTGTGCTCGGCTGACGCTCCGGCTCGGCTGCTCTCGCTGTTTGAAAGAGTGGGTGGGGCAGACCTGTATTTCCATGCGTCAGGCATAGGGAAGCAAAACCCCGCACTTGATGAAAGCATAGAGATTTCCACCGTGGAGACCAACGCCACGGGGTTCGTCAGGATGGTTGGCACGGCCTTTCGCTACTTTGCCGCGAGGGGAGGCGGGCAGATAGCAGCCATAACCTCCATTGCCGGCACCAAGGGTCTTGGGGCTGCTCCGTCATATTCGGCCACAAAGGCCATGCAAGCCATGTATATGCAGGCTCTCTCGCAGCTTGCCGCAATGCGCGGACTGCCCATCCACATGACAGACATCAGGCCTGGGTTTGTGGCAACCGAACTGCTTGGCGACAACCCGCGCTATCCTATGTTGATGCAGACAGAGCCTGTGGCAAGGATGATGGCAAAGGCGGTATTGACCCATCGCCGCGTTGTGGTGTTGGATTGGCGGTGGCGTGTGGTGACATCGCTGTGGCATCTCATTCCAAACTGGCTGTGGAGGCGTATGCGCGTGGGCGTGGCCAAAGGCAACTGACACTTTCCAGAAGTGGCGAACCGCAGGGTAGGGAGGCTCGCCAATGGTTTCTTGCATTTGATTCGCGAATATAGGATCGTGCATTCAGCAGGGCGGAATGAAAAAAAACTTCGCTTTTCCTTTTTCCTTGCGCTTGCCTTTCACTATCTTTGTCACATGGTTTTCTATTTTTCCGGGACGGGCAACACGCATTGGGTTGCATCGTCCGTTGCCGATGCGTGCGGCGAGAAACTTGTTTCGATTGCAGGCCAACCGGAGGGCGAGTTGCGTTTCGTGCTGGACGAGGGTGAGCGGATAGGCTTCTGCTTTCCCGTGCATGGTTGGCAGCCGCCGCACATTTTGCGGCAGTTCATAGCCCGTCTTAACATTGAAAATGCCAATGGCCACTACTGCTTCGCTGTGTGTACGTGTGGCGACAACATTGGCGAGACGATGCGTATGCTTGGCAACGACCTCGCCAAGCGGGGAATTGCGCTGCACAGCGCGTTCTCACTCCTGATGCCCGACACATACGTGTGCCTCCCAACGATGGACATCGACGCTCCGGAAGAACTTGCGCGGAAGCTGGACGATGCCAAACGCCGTGTCTGTAGCATTGCCGAAGACATCCGTGCAAGGCGGCAGGGACTGATGGAGGTGGAGAAAGGGCCTGTCCCTAAGTTGCTCACTTATGTGGTGGGGGCTTACTTCAACAAGCACATGATTGCGGACAAGCCGTTCAAGGTGGATGCGGAGAAGTGCCTGCGGTGCGGACTTTGCGCCAAGGTTTGCCCCGTGAACAACATCGCTCCGGATTCCGACGGTCTCCCGCAATGGGCGCATGGAGGATTGTGTACTTGCTGCCTCGCCTGCTATCACCATTGCCCGGCGCGTGCCATATCCTACGGGCGACGGACAAAGGGCAAGGGACAATATTATTATGGAAAGGAATATAGGTCAGAATAAAACGAAGTAAATATTGTATATGAAAGCATTACTATTGTTGGCATCCCTTTTGTGTGCCACCGCAGGGTGGGCTGTGAAGATGCACCCGGCGGCGCGTACCGTCACACAGGCCGACGGTACGACCCTTAGTGTGAGGGGCATTGGCGACGAGGACTTCAGCTATTTCGTGACGGTGGATGGCGTGTTGCTCTTTCAGGATGGCACGGATTTCTATGTGGCCAAGGTCTGCGACGACGGAACGCTTGCTACAACGGGTGTGCTGGCGCATGAAGCCGCACTCCGCACCGATGAAGAAAAGGCTTTGGCCAAGGCGCAGGACACGTCGCTTTTCTATGCCAACATAGTGGCAAACGCCGACAAAGGGCGCAAGATGCGGGAGCCGATGGCCGCCAACTCCACGCTGCTTACGAGCATAGGCTCGCCAAGAGTGCCCGTGCTGCTTGTGGAATTTAGCGACACCACGTTCTCTGTTGCAGATCCTAAGGCCACGTTCGACAAGTATCTCAATGCCGATGAACTTTTCGACAGTGCGTCCGATCCGGAACTCGGGTCAAACTATGGCAGCGTGAAACGCTATTTCAGCGACATGAGCTTCGGGCTGTTCACGCCGCAGTTTGATGTCTACGGCCCCGTCACTCTCGGCAATCCGCTGAGCTATTACGGCAGGGGCAATTCCGCGAGCGAGAACATGACCGACTTGTTCAACCACGCTTGCCAGGCGTTGGATGACGAAGTGGACTTCTCGCAGTACGACAGCAACGGCGATGGATACATAGATCTGGTCTATATCATATACGCAGGCTATTCGCAGAGCATTGCCGGCAATTCCACCGATTGCATATATCCAAAGTCGGGCACGCTGTCTGCTGGCGGAACATTCGACGGAGTGCGCCTCATGCGCTACGGAGTGAACAACGAACTCAACGCCACGCCGGCCGAAAGGGCTGAATATGGCCTGCTGATCAATGGCATCGGCCTGTTCTGTCACGAGTTCTCTCACTGCATGGGACTGCCCGATTTCTATCCCACGGCCAGTGGACTGGTGCAGCGTTGCGTGAATCAGAACCTCGATTATTACAGCCTCATGGATGCGGGGGAGTATTGCTACAATGGCTATCGGCCCACGGAGTACACCGCGTGGGAGCGCGAACGCCTCGGATGGCTCACCATCGACACCCTCGAACAGCCCGCAAGCGTGACGCTCGAACCTCTCTCGCAGGGCGGAAAGGCTTACAGGATACTCAACGACAATGACGATTCGGGCCACGAATACTACATTGTGGAGAACGTGCAGAAGACAGGCTGGAACCGCTACCTGCTCGGACATGGTATGCTCGTGTTCCATGTGGACTATGACGAGCAGGCTTTTTCGCTCACGTCAAATAGCGTCAACAACATAGCGGGGCATCCGCGTATGTCGATAATCGCCGCCGACGGGCTGTTCCTGCCGGAAACCATACTCTACACCACCGTCACCGAGCCTGCCGATGAACAGGAGCAGGAGATAAACCAAGTCCTGCTTGAACGTTACGCCGGCGAATATATTTCGTATTCCATTTATACAGCGGAAGCGGCGGGAGACCCGTTTCCCGGTACGTCTGCCGCCACGGAGCTTACAGACGACAGCCACCCTGCCGCCACGGTTTTTCAGGGAGGCTTGATGGGCAAGCCAATTACGGACATTGTGGAGGACACGGAAGCCGGAACGGTCAGCTTCTCTTTCATGGGAGGCGTCTCCTCTGGCATATCAGCTCCGTGCATGGAGGCAGAGGACGAGAGGATTTTCTCGATTGACGGACGCTATCTCGGCACAGACAAGAGCCGCCTTGACAAGGGTCTCTACATCATCGGGGGCAGAAAAGTTGTGCTTTGATTATTAATGATAAAAGCAGAAACAGATAAATTTATGTTCACAGATTATATTAGCTACATACCGTCATCCAATTGGATGGACGATTTGTGCAACCTGTGTATAGATATTATGTACAGTATGTCGGAAGTATCGGGGTTGACATACGGCCAGATCAACGTTCTGCTGTTCGTCATTCTTCAACCATTGCTGATATTGTTGTTATTCAGTTCAACTGCGATTGCAACATTTTGCAAAAAGCGATGGTCAAGAATATATGCGATAGGCTGCATGATAGCGACCGTAGTAGTGTTTATATTTACTGTGTTACTTTTGTCTGGTTCAATATAAATATCTTTGGATATTTTATGACATAAGATTTCCCACGAGGGCATTAAAAAACTCCTTAAATGGTATTTATCCTCCAAAGTTGTAATTTAGATTCATTGATACAGGACATACTCAATAGTGAGTATGCTCCTATTGGGCGTGGGAAACTATGACATAGCGAATGATGGCATAATATTTGCAAACAGCATAATAATGCAAAATGAATATCCGCAGTCGTCCTAAGTTAGCAAAGCTTAATTTTAGAGATGCATAAAACAGTTTTTTAATAGCGATATTTGCATATATACAATAGTGAAATTATGGAGCAAATAAAATATAAGACATTACAAGAATGTGAAGCGTCTATAAATACGCTAAAATCACTCGGTATGACTGTGCCCGACTGGATACAGCAACAGTATGATGACCTTAAGGCTATCGAAAAAGCTAAAGAAGTGCCAAAGGACAGTAAAACGCCTATTTATGATACATTGGTGGCGAACTATCCGTATGGTGTAATGCCTGAAGAGAAAAAGAAGTGTATCGAAGATACCGTTGCGCAATTGTTGGAAGACGGCGAACATGCTGAAGAACCTGGATTATTGCTTGGTAAAATACAATGTGGAAAGACAGATACATTCGAAGATATAATAGGTCTGGCTTTTGACAAAGGAATTGATGTCGCCATAGTGTTCACCAAAGGTACAAAACCTCTTGCTCAACAGACCATCAAGCGAATGAAGAACGACTATCGTTTCTTTAAAGCTTCTGATGATTTAGACCAGAAATCGACCATAAATATCTATGATATTATGGATGTATGGAAAAATCTGAAACAGGCAAAGGTGGAACGTGGAAAGACTGTAATTGTATGTAAAAAACAGTCAACTAATCTTTCCCATTTAATAGACATGTTTAATGAGCATTGTCCGTTTATGAAACAAAAGAAAGTGTTGGTTGTGGATGATGAGGCCGATTTTGCCAGCCGAAATTATCGCTCCGTAAAACTTGAAGCGCAGATAGATGAAAACGGGAATCCTGTGCCTCAATATAAGGAAACGGAAATGGCAAAAATAAGTCAGCAAATTGACGATTTTCGTAAGATTCCTGCATACTGTCGCTATTTACAAGTAACGGCAACTCCTTATTGTCTTTACCTGCAACCACAAGGTGAACTTAATCTAAATGGACATGTAGTTAAACCGTTCAGACCGCGTTTTACCACTTTAGTGCCGATACATAGCAAATATATAGGAGGTAGGGAGTATTTTGAACTGTCAAAGAATCCTGATTCCATGTACAGCCATCTGTTCCATCAGGTAGCCCAAAAGTGTATGGATGTACTTGGTCATGAAGATAAACGCTATATCAACAATTCTGTATCTTCGTCAAATGTTTATGATTTGACTACAGCACTTGTTTATTATTTCATGGGGACGGCAGTGCGAAGAATCCAAGTGAAAAATGCAGAAAATAAGAACTACGCAACAAGTGCCTTGATACATGTAGAACAGGATAAGAGAAATCATGAATGGCAATATAAAATCGTCAATCGGCTGATTGATGATATAGCCAAAGCTGTGATTGAGAATGAACGATCTGATCAGCGTGTATGGTCTGCAATAAACATGGTTTATGAAGATTTTTTAGAATCTAACAGAAAAGGTCAGACTGAAGGATTAATATTCGTTGAGTTACCGTCTAAGGAAGATGTATTAGAAGAAGTGCAGAAGATTCTGAATCCTAAAAATAAAGGATACCATGTGCAAGTTGTGAATTCGGACGAAAAAGTTTCTTCCCTTCTTAATGAAGAAACAGGAGAGTTGGAATTGGATACCGATGCAAATATATTCATTGGTGGAAGTATCTTGGATAGAGGTATTACCATTAAAAATATGCTTTGTTTCTTCTATGGACGAAACCCCCGAAATTTCCAACAAGATACGGTCTTGCAACATGCACGTATGTATGGCGCACGATCTAAGGAAGATATGGCTGTTACAAGATTTCATACTACGGCAATGATTCATAAGATTCTTGTGCGCATGAACGACCTTGATAATCAGTTGAGAGAGTGGTTCCTTGCTGGTAAAGACAAAGGAGAACCTAACGCGATATTTATCGGTTATGATAAGAACATTAAGCCGTGTTCACCTCAGAAGATTAAAGCGTCAAATACGTTGATATTAAAATCCCAAATGCGCATATTGCCTATCGGATTTTGGACAGGATCAAACACTGCTATTCATAAGATTGTACAACATATAGATAATCTTATAGTAAAATCAAAGAATTATGATAACAAGGGTGAAGATGGATTCTTTGAGATGAATGCGAAAGAGGTGTTAGATATACTTCAGTTAATAGAACGTACTTATGTGTATGATCAGAATCATCACAATTTAGATAGAAAGAACGATTTGAAAGAAATGATGTGTGCCGTTGAATATTGTTCAGATAAAGCAATAGACAATAAAATTTATGTTTTACATCGGACAAATCGTAATATGTCTCGTGTTCGTGCAAACGGAAGTTGGATAGATGCTCCAGACGATGGTCATGTGGATTTGGCACCTTCAAGGAACAAGGCACAAGATGCACCAGTTGTTATGTTTATCCGTCAAAACGGTAATAAACAAAAAGATCCTATAACTGGAGATGAAATAGGATGGAATAATGCTGCTTTCTATTGGCCAGTATTACTTACTCAAGTGAAATTGGATCCTGTAATGTATGCATTGGATACAAATAAGCGTCAACAAGTAGTTGTTGCGGATAATTCCAGTATATTGGATGGGATTAATCCAGACGAAGTTTTAAAACTTACCTATTCAGGAGATCTTGAAGAGAAATTCGGAAAAGAGGGAACAGACTATAGAAGTTTAGATATTACTAAATGGCCCGTAGAAACCAGAGCATTAAAAGGTACAACTGCATCGAAATATTTGCAGAGGGATAGTAATGGTAACTTTGCATATAATCCATTAGTGAAGTTTGACGAAGAAAATGATCATGGCATATATTCAAGAAATGGGGGTGTTTTCCCTTTTCTGTTGAAACCTTATAAATATATGTTGCTATCAAATGGACGTAACTCAGAGGCTGATCTTATGCTATTAGAATTGGCTGATAAAGATAAATGGCTTGTTTTTCCTGAAGGAGTAATTGATGATGATGGTGAATTAAGAGATATTGATACAGGTTCAATTTTGTTACATGGAGATGATTATATCATGAACAAACAGATGAAGAAAAAATTGTTCAGAGATGAAACTATTACTCAATGGGTTATCCACTATCCTATTGAAAAAGTTCTAAGATTTAAAAAGAATTCATTGAATGACCAATTTGAGGAATAGAATGAAAGTAATGCTGATAGAATAATAAATTTTCAAGTACTTCTTGAAGACAGATTAATTTATTATAATATGTCTCGATTAAGTGGATAGTGTTTCACTGAGTGTGTCTGAGGCAAGTCTGCCTTAGGAGTGATGTTGCAGACAATTTTATATTTATGAATATCCGCAAACTCCCTAATCAGTAAATTCTGTGTTTGAAATCCGCCTTAGTAGGACACGCGCAAAGTTCAAGCCTTTCAAAGAGCCTAAACCTGAAATGACATCGGTTGAACTTGTAACAGAACTCGTCGAGGTAAAGCAGCAAGAACTCTCCTTTATGTTATGGTAGGTATAAAGGATGCATCTTTTGGCGTTGCTAATGGCGATATGCACCTAGGGTAAGACCTTTCCCACTTTCTTCTTGTCGTCCATGACGATGACCTTACGGGAAACCACCACCCCGCCCCTCTCACGGGAGGCGTATGTGCTGGAGGCATCCGTCGTGGCATTCGCCTTGCCGTCCGTAGCCCGTTTTATCCTGGGTGTCTCGGTGGATGCCTTCAAATCGTCTATGATTTTCATCTTTATGTGCCCAACGACTTTGGGAGTGTTCCTTTTTTGCCGGAGGGGACTTCGGGAAAGCTGCTCTCGGCCATGACGAGGATATGTGGATACACGACTCCTTTTCATCATTTGCCTGCTGTGTGGCATACAACGGTGCTTGACGCGCAACTTCTACCCATCACATGCGACGGGCGCAGGCGATGATTTTGCGTTGATTTTCACCTTGTTTATTATCGCGCGAAAAAAAAGAGGCATACCCCTTGCCGTATCGGAATTAAGTTGTAAATTTACACCCAAAATCAAAACAGACATTACCAACAACTAAAAACCAAAGACTATAATGAGAAAGACCAAGTCGACTGCCATCGGAATTGGCATCGCGTTAGCCGCCTTGGCGGCGTGCAGCGGAGGAAAGGAGCAACCGCAACTGACACTTTCGGGTCTCAACCCCGCAGACTTCGACTCAATCATCAACGAAAAGCCCACCGCGCTGTACACGCTGAAAAATGCGAGCGGTATGGAAGTGTGCATTACCAACTTCGGAGGCCGTGTGGTTTCGATAGTGGTGCCAGACCGCAACGGCTCGCCCACAGATGTGGTGCTTGGCTACGACAATGTGGCCCAATACGCCGACTCTGTGAACTCGCCGAGCGACTTCGGGTCGTCGGTGGGTCGCTATGCCAACCGCATCGACCATGGACGGCTGATGGTGGACGGCGTGGACTATCAGCTCCCGCAAAACAACTATGGTCACTGCCTGCACGGTGGCCCATCGGGATGGATGTATCAAGTGTACGACGCGGAGCAGCTGGGCGACAGCGTGCTCAAGCTGACAATCGTATCGCCCGACGGTGACAATGGATTCCCCGGCACGGTGACGGCAACGGCAACATACACCCTGCTGCAAGACAACACGCTCGACATCGTGTTTGAGGCCACGACAGACAAGGAGACCGTGATAAATATGACCAACCACAGCTACTTCAACCTCAATGGTGACCCGTCGAGGGAGGCCATGGACATGGTGCTCTACATCAACGCCGACAATTACACCCCGGCCGACTCCACGTACATGACGACGGGAGAGATTCTGTCCGTGGAGGGAACGCCAATGGACTTCCGCGAGCCAAGGGCATTGGAGGAAACCGTCAACGACACCACTTTCGAGCAGATAAGGAACGCTTCGGGTTACGACCACAACTGGTGCCTGAACACCTACAAGGACGGAGTGGGCGACGACACCACGCCATGCGCATCGCTCTACTCGCCGCAAACGGGCATATTCCTCGAAATGTTCACCAACGAGCCGGGCGTGCAGGTCTACACCGGCAACTTCCAAGGTACGGGCGTGAGCTGCAAGCATGGAATCAAATACCCAAAGCACGTCTCCGTGTGCCTTGAAAGCCAGAAATACCCCGACTCTCCGAACAAGGCAGACTGGCCGTCGCCATACGTCAAGCCCGGTGAGACCTACCACAGCCACGTGGCTTACAAGTTCTCCACAAAATGAGACTGACACGCAAAAAACCTTAAACACAGACAACAATACGAACCAAGGAACAATGAACTGGAACGCTAAAGAATTTGTGTGGCTCGACTGGGCGATTCTCGTCGTAGGCATAGTGGCTATCATTTGGGCTGTCTACCGCGCCATCAAGAAAGACAAGGAGAAAATGAAAGGCGCAGACAGCCAGGATTACCTCTTCGGAAAGGGTGAACCGTGGTATGTCATAGGTGCGGCCATCTTCGCCGCAAACATCGGTTCGGAACACCTCGTGGGACTTGCCGGTACTGGTGCCAAGGACGGCGTGGGCATGGCTCACTGGGAGATGCAGGGGTGGATGATCCTCATACTGGGATGGCTGTTCGTGCCGTTCTATCAGCTTCTTAACAATAAGATGGGCAAAATCATCACCATGCCCGACTTCCTCAAATTCCGCTACACGCCGCGCACCGGCTCGTGGCTGTCGATAATCACGCTCGTAGCATACGTGCTGACAAAGGTGAGCGTGACGGCATTCACGGGCGGCATATTCTTTGAATACCTGCTCGGCATCCCATTCTGGTACGGTGCTCTCGGGCTGATAGCCATAACGGCCGTGTTCACCGTATTCGGCGGAATGAAGGGCGTGATGACCCTCTCCGCAATACAGACCCCGATACTCATCATTGGTTCTTTCCTCGTGCTCTTCCTCGGGTTGGCCACGCTCGGCGGTGGCAGCATCGGGGCGGGATGGAACACCATGATGGACGTTTGCAGCCAGCTGCACGACGGGCACGGCACGACGCATATGTTCCACTGGGACGAGAGCGACCCCATGTATAAGGAATATCCCGGCTTCGTGGTGTTCATCGGAGCCAGCATCATAGGATTCTGGTACTGGTGTACCGACCAGCACATCGTGCAACGTGTGCTCGGACAGACCAAGGGCGAGAGCAATGAGGCAGTGATGCGTCGCGCACGTCGCGGAACGATAGCCGCCGGATACTTCAAAATCCTGCCAGTGTTCATGTTCCTCATCCCTGGTATGATAGCCGTGGCATTGGCTGACGGTGGCATGTTGCAACTCGACGTGAACAACCCGAGCGAGACCGATGCCGCATACGCTACGATGGTGAAGAACATCCTGCCAGCCGGCGTGAAAGGCATCGTGACCATAGGATTCATCTGTGCATTGGTTACCTCGCTCGCCGCATTCTTCAACTCGTGCGCCACGCTCTTCACGGAAGACTTCTACAAGCCCATGAGGAAAGGCAAGAGCGAGGCCCACTACGTGTTTGTGGGTCGCGTAGCAACGGTGGTGGTAGTGTTGCTCGGACTTGCGTGGATGCCCGTGATGATGAGCATGAACACGCTCTATAGCTATCTTCAGGGCATTCAGTCGCTGCTCGCACCGGCTATGGTGGCCGTGTTCACCCTCGGCATATTCTCAAAGCGGATTACGCCCAAGGCGGGAGAGTGGGGACTAATCGGCGGTTTCCTCATCGGTATGCTCCGCCTGCTTACCAATGTCATCACCGACACGGGCAAAGCCGATATGCAAGGCGCATTCTGGGAGAGCACCACGTGGTTCTGGCAGACCAACTGGCTGTGGTTTGAAGTATGGCTGCTCGTGTTCATCGTAGTGCTGATGGTGGTCGTGTCGATGTTCACCAAGGCTCCGTCGAAGGCACAGGTAGACGCAATCACGTTCACCGGTAACTACCGACAGGAGATAATGAGGAGCTTCAACAAGTGGGACATCGTGGCCACGCTCGGCGTGGTGGCTCTCTGCGGAGCTTTCTATTGGTATTTCTGGTAAGAGAAACACAGGCTGCCCGTAGTGCGCACGCTCCACAATAGTGCCGTGTGCCCTGCGGTGGCCTCATTCCCACGCATCTGCATACGCAAATGGCGACATTCTACACAGAACACACCAAGGTGCTCGTATCCGTGGACTGCATCGTGTTTGGATTCGATGAAGGAGGGCTGAAAGTGCTCATCGGCAAGCGCAAAATGGACCCTGGCCGCGGACAGTGGTCGCTCTATGGCGGCTTTGTGGACAACGGCGAAAGCCTCGACGAGGCAGCAGACAGGGTGCTCTTTGAACTCACGGGGCTGAAAGACCTGTACATGAGGCAGGTGGGTGCGTTCGGAAAAGTAGACCGCGACCCGGGCGAGAGGGTCATTTCCGTGGCCTACTACGCTCTCATTAACGTGGATGAATACTCCCCTGAGCTGCTCAAACGGCACGGACTGACGTGGACGGCCATTGATGAACTGCCACGGCTATACTCCGACCACAACCAGATGGTGAGCAAGGCGTGCAGCATGATGCGCGACAAAATTTCGAGAGAGCCAATTGGCTTCAACCTGTTGCCTAAACTATTCACCCTCACACAGCTGCAACGCCTCTACGAGACAGTGAGCGGGGAGGAAGTGGACAAGCGTAACTTCCGGAAAAGGGTGAAAGGAATGGACTTCATAGAGAAAACGGACAAGGTGGACAAGAAAAGCTCAAAGCGTGGGGCGACGCTCTACTGGTTCAACAAGAAGACATACAGCGAAGCCCCAAACTTCAAGCTCTGACCACCGAACAAGGATAAAAGGAACTCTACAACAGACAACATCCAAGTATGTTAGAAGAACTCAAAGAAAAGGTGTTCAAGGCCAATCTTGACCTTGTGAAACACAACCTCGTGATATTCACATGGGGAAACGTGTCGGGCATCGACCGCGAAAAGGGACTCGTGGTGATAAAGCCCTCGGGAGTGAGCTATGAAACAATGGCAGCCAGCGACATGGTGGTGGTCGACCTTAATACGGGGAAAGTGGTGGAAGGCGACCTCAACCCATCGTCAGACACGCCAACCCACCTCGTGCTCTATAGGGCGTTCCCCGAAATCGGTGGCATAGTACACACTCACTCCACATACGCCACGGCGTGGGCGCAAGCAGGCAAGGACATACCCAACATCGGCACGACACACGCCGACTACTTCCACGACGACATTCCGTGCACGGCTGACATGACCGAAAGCGAAGTGAAAGGCGACTATGAGCTGGAGACGGGCAACGTCATCGTGAAGCGCATCAAAGATGGGCACATTGAACCGATGCACACTCCCGGCGTGCTCGTGAAGAACCACGGCCCGTTCTCATGGGGCAAAGACGCAGACAACGCTGTGTACAACGCCGTGGTGATGGAGCAGGTGGCAAAGATGGCTTTCGTCTCATTCTCAGTCAACCCGGCCACCACGATGAACCCGCTGCTCGTGGAAAAGCACTTCAGCCGCAAGCATGGGCCAAACGCCTACTACGGACAGAAAAAGAAATAGGAAACAAGCAATAAAAGAAACATCAATAACCAAAAACAATCAACGCAACTATGGCAAAAGCATTTGAGAACATGGAAGTGTGGTTCGTCACCGGCGCACAGCTCCTCTACGGAGGCGACGCAGTGGTGCAGGTGGACGGACACTCAAAGGAAATGGTTGAGGGTCTGAACAATTCCGGATGCCTCCCCATCAAAGTAGTGTACAAGGGCACGGCCAACAGCTCCAAGGAGGTGGCCGATGTCTTCGCACAAGCCAACAACGATGCCAAGTGCGTGGGCGTCATCACGTGGATGCACACGTTCTCGCCTGCAAAGATGTGGATTCACGGCCTGCAAATACTGCGCAAGCCGCTGCTCCATCTCCATACACAGTTCAACGAGGAGATTCCATGGGACACCATGGACATGGACTTTATGAACCTCAACCAAAGCGCGCACGGCGACCGCGAGTTCGGTCACATTGTGTCAAGGATGAGAATACGCCGCAAGCTCGTCGTAGGCTACTGGAAAGATGCCAAGACCCAAGACCACATCGCAGTGTGGGAGCGAGTCTGTGCCGCATGGGCTGACGCACACGACATGCTCATCCTGCGCTTCGGCGACCAGATGAACAATGTCGCAGTGACCGACGGCGACAAGGTGACAGCAGAGCAGGTGATGGGCTATCACGTGGACTATTGCCCCGTGAGCGAGCTGATGGAGTACCACAGCCAAGTGAAGGACGAAGACGTGAAAGCCCTTGTGGAGGAATACTACAGGCTCTACGATGTGGCATCCGACATCCCCAACGACCCCAACAACGACAATTATAAAGTGGTGTGGAACGCCGCCAAGGCCGAATTGGCACTCCGCGCCATCCTCACGGCAAAGGGGGCGAAAGGCTTCACCACCAACTTCGACGACCTCGGACAGACCGACGGCAGCCACTTCGACCAAATCCCTGGTCTGGCCTCGCAGCGTCTCATGGCCGAAGGCTATGGCTTCGGAGCAGAGGGCGACTGGAAATCGGCCGCACTCTACCGCACTTTGTGGGTGATGAACCAAGGCATGACAGGCGGATGCTCGTTCCTTGAAGACTACACGCTCAACTTCAACGGTGAGCAGAGTGCCATACTTCAGGCTCACATGCTCGAAGTGTGCCCCCTCATCGCGGCTTCAAAGCCCCGCCTCGAAGTACACTTCCTTGGCATAGGCATACGCAAGAGCCAGACCGCACGCCTCGTGTTCACGTCGAAAGTTGGCAAGGGTGTCACCGCAACAGTGGTCGACATGGGCAACCGCTTCCGCCTCATCGTGAACGATGTGGACTGCATCGAGCCGAAGCCACTGCCCAAACTGCCCGTGGCCTCCGCACTGTGGATACCGCAACCCAACTTCGAGGTTGGCGCAGGATGCTGGATTTACGCTGGCGGAACACACCACAGCTGCTTCTCCTACGACATCACGGACGAATACTGGCAGGACTACGCCGAGATTGCAGGCATCGAATGTCTGCTCATCAACGACAAGACCACGGTCGATGAATTCCGCAAGGAACTGCGGTTCAACGAGGTGTATTACATGTTGAACAAAGCCTTGCAGTGAGCTTATGGCAAAATACGTTATTGGTCTCGACTACGGTAGCGACTCCGCACGCGCCTTGGTTGTGAACGCAGAGACAGGCGAGATACTGTCGACAAGCGTCAAGTATTACCCCCGTTGGAAGAAAGGGCTATATTGCAACCCCAACGCAAACCAGTGGCGGCAACACCCTAAGGACTATCTGGAAGTGCTTGAGTCGTCTGTCAATGAGGCACTGTCCTGCTGTGCCCCCGACGTAGCAAAGAACGTAGTGGGCATTGCGTTCGACACCACTGGCTCAACGCCCGCTTTCACCGACGAGACTGGCACTCCGCTGGCCATGCTCCCCGAGTTTGCCGAGAACCCGAACGCGATGTTCGTGCTCTGGAAAGACCACACCGCTATAAAGGAAGCGGAGGAGATCAACAAGGCTTGCGCCAAGTCTGATGTCAACTACATCAAGTACGAGGGAGGAATCTACTCCGCAGAGTGGTTCTGGGCAAAGGCCATGCACATCCTGCGTGAAGACGCAGAGGTGGCTGCCAAGGCATATTCCATCGTGGAATACTGTGAATGGCTGCCCGCCGTGCTCACTGGCGTGACCTCCTCAAAGGACATCGTGCGCAGCCGCTGCGCCTGCGGCCACAAGGCAATGTGGCATCAGGAGTGGGGCGGTCTTCCCCCCGAGGAATTCCTCTGCTCGCTTGAACCCAAACTGGCCGGATTCCGCTCACGCCTCTTCGAGGACACCGAGACCGCCGACAAACCCGTAGGTCACCTCTGCAAGGAGTGGGCCGACAGGCTCGGTTTGAGCGAAGACGTGGTGGTGGCAGGTGGCGCATACGACTGCCACATGGGTGCAGTAGGTGCAGGAGTGACGCCCCACACACTCGTTAGGGTCATTGGCACGTCCACGTGCGATGTCATGGTGGCCTCCTACGACGAGATTGGCGACAAGTGCATCAAAGGCATCTGTGGCCAGGTCGACGGCTCAGTGATACCCGGAATGGTTGGCCTTGAAGCCGGACAGTCGAGCTTCGGTGATGTCTATGCCATGTTCCGCCGCGTGCTGGAATTCCCCGTGCGGACAATACTCAAGGACAAGCTCACGCCTGAAGAGACGGAGAAAGCCTGCGACGAGATAATCGTGGCACTGACTAAAGAGGCCGAGAAGATTCCCGTGGGAGAGAGCAAGATGCTCGCCACCGACTGGATAAACGGCCGCCGCACGCCAGATGCCAACCAACTGCTGAAAGGCACAATCGCAGGATTCACCCTCGGCACCACTGCTCCGCAGATATTCCGCGCCTTGGTGGAAGCCACGGCATACGGAACTAAGGCCATTGTCGACCGCTTCGAGGAGGAGGGCGTGCGCATCGACAACGTTATCGGCATCGGAGGCATCGCCCTCAAATCGCCTTTCGTAATGCAAACGATGTGCGATGTCATCAACAAGCCCATCAAGGTGTGCAACACCGATCAGGCTTGCGCTCTCGGAGCCGCCATGTTCGCCGCCACGGCAGCAGGTGTGTACAGCAAGGTTGAGGATGCCATCGCGGCGATGAACAGTGGATTCAACAAGGAATACCACCCCAACCCGGAGAACGTAAAGGCTTACGCCGAGATTTACGACAATTACATCAAGCTCGGAAAATTCACCGAGCAAGAACTTTTCAACTAACGACCATTCATCCCCTGCCCTGCGCCGCTGCGCCGGACAGGGGATGTTCTTTCCCGGATAGAAACCAAGCCACACTCGCCATGAATACACAAGGCTCAAACATCCACACAATGAGAAAGACATTCGCAACAGCTATTGTCGCCATCGCTGCGGCGTTGCCATCGCTCGCCGACGATGCCACAATCACAATACATGCCGACAAGGGCACACAGACAATACACAAGGAAATCTACGGACAGTTCGCCGAGCACCTCGGCACGTGCATTTACGGCGGCTTATGGGTTGGCAAGGATTCACCCATACCCAACACCGATGGCTATCGCAACGACGTGCTCGCCGCACTGAAAGACTTGAACATACCCGTGCTGCGCTGGCCTGGCGGTTGCTTTGCCGATGAGTACCACTGGATGGACGGCATCGGCCCTGCCGAAAAACGCCCCAAGATGCAGAACAACAACTGGGGTGGCACAATTGAAGACAACTCCTTCGGCACACACGAATTTCTTAACCTCTGCGAGATGCTGGGCTGCGAGCCATACATCAGCGGCAACGTTGGCAGCGGAACGGTGGAGGAATTGGCCAAGTGGGTGGAATACATGACCAGCGACGGCGATACGCCCATGGCAAAACTGCGCCGCCAGAACGGACGCGACAAGGCATGGAACGTCAAGTTCCTCGGAGTGGGCAACGAAAGCTGGGGCTGCGGAGGCAACATGCGCCCCGAGTACTACTCCGACCTGTACCGCCGCTATTCCGTCTACTGCCGAAACTACGACGGCAACAAACTATACAAGATTGCAAGCGGAGCCAGCGACTACGACTACAACTGGACGCGCGTACTCATGGGCAATGTGGGCAACCGTATGGACGGACTGTCGCTCCACTACTACACCGTGACGGGATGGAGCGGGAGCAAAGGCTCGGCCACCGAGTTCAGCGACGAAGACTACTACTGGACGATGGGGAAGTGCCTCGAAATCGAAGACGTGATTGAACGCCATGCAAAAATCATGGACGAGCGCGACCCGAAGAAACAAATCGGCCTCATCATCGATGAGTGGGGCACGTGGTGGGACGAAGAGCCGGGCACCATCAAAGGCCACCTCTACCAGCAGAACTCCATGCGCGACGCTTTCGTGGCCGCCCTCACTCTCAACGTATTCCACCGCCACTGCGACCGCGTGCGCATGGCCAACATTGCGCAAGTGGTCAACGTGCTGCAATCAATGATTCTGACCGACACCAAGGGCACTGGCCACATGGTGCTGACACCCACATACCACGTGTTCGAGATGTACAAGTCGTTCATGGGCGCAACCTACCTGCCCATCGACCTTGCGTGCGACAGTATGCAGGTGCGCGGCGACAGCCATGCCAAGGACGGACGCAAGATTCCTCTCGTCAGTGCATCAGCGGCCAAGCAAGCCGATGGCACTATCGTAATGTCGCTGGCAAACGTGAGCCTTGACAAGGCGCAGACCATTGAGCTGACGCTCGACGGCGTGGAGGCCAAGAGCGTGAGCGGACGCATCCTTGCCTGCAAGTCTATCGCAGACTACAACGACTTCGACAACCCCGACATGATTGCGCCGACGGAATACAAGGGAGCAAAGCTCAAGAAAGGCAAGCTCACGATGGAAATACCGGCCAAGTCGATTGTGGTTGTCAACATAAACTAATGCCATCCACATGAGACACGAAGGCAAGACGCTGGCCATCGCGGCAGCTCTCTGCATGGCTGGCGCACTGGCCGTCCATGCAGCCAGTAATGACGAGGGGCAGATGAGCGGCAATCCGATACTGCCGGGATTCCACGCCGATCCCGAAATACTGTTCTCCGAGCAGACAGGCCGCTACTACATCTACTCCACCACCGATGGCTATCCCGGTTGGGGCGGATGGTATTTCACATGCTTCTCGTCCGACAATCTCGCCGAATGGCGCGACGAAGGCACTGTCTTCGATGTGCGACGGGACACGGAGTGGGCCAGCGGCAACGCATGGGCACCCGCCATCATCGAGAAGAAAGAGGGCAACGCTTATAAGTATTACTTCTATTACAGCGGCAACGCAGGCAATGCCAAGGCCATCGGCGTGGCCACGAGCGACAGCCCCACAGGCCCGTTCACTGACTTCGGACGGCCTATCATCGACAGGAGGCCGCCCACGCTGAAGAACGGTCAGCAGATCGATGTCGACGTTTTCTGCGACCCCGACACAGGCATCGACTACCTTTATTGGGGCAATGGCTATATGGCCGGGGCACAGCTCAACCCCGACATGACCAGCATCGACACCACGACGTTCCGCCTGCTCACCCCAGCGGGAGGCACGCTGCAAGACTACAAGTACCGCGAAGCCCCCTACGTGTTCAAGAGAAACGGCCTGTACTACTTTCTGTGGAGCGTCGACGACACCGGTTCGCCCAACTACCACGTGGCCTACGGGACGAGCCACTCGCCGCTCGGCCCGATAGAAGTGGCCGAAGAGCCAATCGTCCTCATACAGGATGCGGAGCAAGAGATATACGGCACGGCGCACAACAGTGTGCTCCAAGTACCGGGCACCGACGAGTGGTACATCGTCTATCACCGCATCAACAAGGACTTCCTGCCAAAGGAGAAGGGGCCTGGCTACCATCGTGAGGTGTGCATCGACCGTCTGGAGTTCGATGCCGACGGCAAAATAAAGAGCGTGAAGCCGACGCACACCGGCATAAAGGCCATAAAGTGAGAGAACGAAGTGCAGGAAATTTGGTCTTCGGGTGACGGCAGCAGACTGCCCCAGTCCTTTCGCGACGTGCAGAAACCGCATGGTGACAAGGAATGAGGATATGGTACACGCCGCCCGTCTCTAATACAGCAATCAATAACACAACACATAACACAAGCAATCAAAACATGAACGACAAGAAAATCATGACCAAGGCTGCCGACAACATCCGCATCCTTGCCGCCTCTATGGTGGAGAAAGCAAAGTCGGGACACCCGGGTGGTGCCATGGGCGGTGCCGATTTCATCAATGTGCTCTTCTCCGAGTTCCTCGTCTACGACCCTGAGAACCCCACGTGGGAAGGTCGCGACCGCTTCTTCCTCGACCCCGGACACATGTCGCCCATGCTCTATTCCGCCCTCGCCTTGCAGGGCAAGTTCACCCTCGATGAGCTGAAAGAGTTCCGCCAGTGGGGCTCGCCCACCCCTGGACACCCCGAGCGCGATCTCGACCGAGGCATCGAGAACACCTCCGGCCCTCTCGGGCAAGGCCACACCTTTGCCGCTGGAGCAGCCGTTGCAGAAAAGTTCCTCGAAGCACGCCTCGGCAAGGAGGTGGCGCAACACAAGATTTACGCCTACATCTCCGATGGCGGCGTTGAGGAGGAAATATCCCAAGGCACGGGACGCATCGCCGGCATACTCGGCCTCAACAACCTTATCATGTTCTACGATTCCAACGACATCCAGCTCTCCACGGAGTGCAACGTCGTCATGGATGAGGATACCGAGGCCAAATACAAGGCTTGGGGATGGAATGTCATAACCATCAACGGCAATGATGCCGACGAGATTCGTCAGGCACTCATTGCCGCCCAGGGCGAGGAGAAGCGTCCGACGCTCATCATTGGCAAGACCATCATGGGCAAGGGTGCCCTCAAGGCCGACGGTTCAAGCTATGAGCACAACATCGCCACACACGGAGCGCCCCTCGGAGGCGATGCCTACACCAACACTATCAAGAACCTTGGCGGTGACCCGGAGAATCCGTTCGTCATCTTCCCCGAAGTGGCCAAGCTCTATGCCGACCGCCGCGAGCAGCTCAAGGAGATTGTGGCAAAACGCCACGCCGCCGAGGCCGAGTGGGCAAAGGCTAACCCTGAAAAGGCAGCTCTGCTCAAAGAGTGGTTCAGCGGCAACGCGCCCAAGGTGGACTGGAGCGTGCTCACACAGAAGGAAGGCTCTGCCACCCGTGCAGCCAGTGCCGCCTGTCTCGGCGTTCTGGCCGAGCAAGTGCCCAACATGATTTGCGCCTCGGCCGACCTGTCCAACTCCGACAAGACCGACGGCTTCCTCAAAAAGACCCACTCGCTCCAAGCTGACGACTTCAGCGGTGCGTTCTTCCAAGCCGGTGTGGCCGAGCTGACAATGGCCTGCATGTGCATTGGTATGTATCTGCACGGCGGTGTCATCCCAGCCTGCGGCACATTCTTCGTGTTCTCCGACTACATGAAGCCCGCCGTGCGCATGGCCGCCCTGATGGAAGTGCCTATAAAGTTCATTTGGACCCACGACGCTTTCCGCGTGGGAGAGGATGGCCCGACCCACGAGCCTGTGGAGCAGGAGGCGCAAATCCGCCTCATGGAGAAGCTGAAGAACCATCATGGCCGCGACAGCGTGCGCGTGTTCCGCCCCGCCGATGCCGATGAGACCACCGTTTGCTGGGCTATGGCAATGGAGAACACCCTCACTCCGACCGCGCTCGTCCTCTCGCGACAGAACATCGCCAAGCTGCCCGCAGGCAACGACTACGAGCAGGCTCGCAAGGGTGCATATGTTGTGGCCGGTTCCGATGCCGACTACGACATCATTCTCCTTGCCAACGGCTCTGAAGTGTCAACGCTCGTGGCCGGTGCCGAACTGCTCCGTGCCGATGGCGTAAAGGTGCGCATCGTCAGTGCGCCCAGCGAGGGGCTTTTCCGCTGCCAGCCGAAGGAATATCAGGAGAGCGTGCTGCCGACGGGTGCCAAGGTCTTTGGCATGACGGCAGGACTGCCCGTGACGCTCGAAAGCCTTGCAGGAGCAAACGGTCGAGTGTTCGGCATGACGAGCTTCGGCTTCTCCGCGCCCTACAAGGTGCTCGACGAGAAACTGGGCTACACCGCTCAGAACGTCTATGAGCAAGTGAAGAAGTTCCTCGCAGAGTGATTTAGAAGCTGTTTTGAATTTATCGTGCGATGATTTGGGATGAGTTTTTGAGGCAGTTTTGCTTCCGTGATGAGGAAGATAGCGGGCTATCTGACGAAGCACGGGAGCAAAAATGACCAAAAAATCGCCCAAACCACGCACGAAAACGGAAGCACAAAGCCAAGAAAAACTTTTTGTAGAAATTCAAAACAGCTTCTTATGCGTCACCCTGCAAAAAAGGAACGCTTTGACATTGAGATTTGAGAAAGGGGCTGTTCTGAGGCCAACGGGACGTTGGCGGCACAACTACCGCCAATAGCACAAGCCCTGACGGCAGCCTTGCATCCCCCAAGGTGCAGCGAGCCAGACTTCGGGCAGCCCCTTTCCAAACGCCAAGTCACATTGGCATAATCCATAACCTAAATCAGAAACGACAATGGAAATCAAGACCGTTGGGCTTGCCTGCGACCACGCAGGCTTCCTGCTGAAGAAATTCGTGGTGCAATACCTTGAAGAACACGGCTATCCCTACAAAGACTACGGAACGTACAGCGACATAAGCTGCGACTATCCCGACTTCGGCCACGCGCTCGCCAACGGCATAGAGAGCGGCGAGGTTTATCCCGGCATAGCCATCTGCGGCAGCGGCGAGGGCATAAGCATCACGCTCAACAAGCACCAAGGCATACGTGCCGGACTTGCGTGGATGCCGGAGATTGCCCACCTCATACGCCAGCACAACGATGCCAATGTGCTCGTGATGCCGGGACGCTTCGTCGACAACAAGACTGCCGCCAAGATAATGGACGAGTTCTTCAACACTACGTTCGAGGGCGGACGCCACCAGTTGCGCGTCAACAAGATTCCCATATCCAAGTGAGGCAGTCTACCGACGAGTGGGAATGCAAATGAATAAGGGTGCATCCTGAACGTCTCAGGAGGCAAAGAAAAAGTCGTGTCAAGCTCTATTTTGGGCAATGACACGACTTTTTCTTGATGCCGGCAGTTATCTTTGCGTGGCCTCATTTTGTGCAAAATGATAGGGGTTACAATCAAGTTGGAAGTGCGCAATTTCGCTCCTCCTACATGACAGTAGTCCCGTCGCATTGCAATGGATGCCTCGTTGCAATGCAATTAATGCCTTATTGGAGTGCAACGAATGCCTTATTAGAGTGCAATTAATGCCTTATTGCAGGTCAATAAGATAGCTTTTGTAAGTTATTGTATGTCTGTGTGTTGTGCGACGACAGCTGGATTGGTTTTGTTATGCTTTGCACAGGGGAAAATTGTGCATTGTGGTCGGGCGAGATTTTTTCCGATCCAGTTCCCTGTTTAGGCATCAGTTGCAACTGAATACCCATCCTTTCTGAACAAAATTATTTTTATAGTTAAAAGTAAGTAAAATGCTAATAATTCGTTAAAAAGATGCTATCTTTGCAATATGGGAATTCAGTTGACAATATCAAAAATGGATGTTTTTCGTAAACTTCAACGGGATTTAGGCGGAAATTCTGGCTGTGCCCGTGCGACTTGCATTCAGATGTTGGGTATTGGCAATTTTCTCCCATACACTCCGTTTGTGTAATTCGCAAACCATTTCTTATTGACTATAATTTTATGAATATATGAAAGCCAGCCCCATTCAACTTTTTAAATTTCTTCAAAAGCAAGACACTCAGTTCGTTATTCCAATAT
>CAZURD010000011.1:0-36450 GCA_964623445.1 uncultured Prevotella sp.
CGCATTTTGCAAAACATTTACAAACAACATTCAAAAAGGTATGAATCAATACGAAACCGTTTTCATTTTGACTCCCGTTTTGTCTGATGAACAGATGAAGGAAACGGTCGCTAAATTCAAGACTCTTCTTACCGACAACGGTGCGGAGATTGTGAATGAGGAGACCTGGGGACTGAAGAAGATGGCTTACGCTATCCAGAAGAAATCCACGGGCTTCTACTGCCTGCTGGAGTTCAAGGCAGAGCCGTCAGTTATCTTGAAGCTGAGCACGAGCTACAGGCGCGATGAGAAGGTCATCCGCTTTATGACCGTGAAGCTCGACAAGTATGCTATTGAATACGCAGAGAAGAGAAGAAACAAGTTCGCTAAAAAGGAGGAGGCATAACCCATGGCACAGGAATCAGGGATAAGGTATCTCACCCCACCGTCGGTAGACACCAAGAAAAAGAAATATTGCCGTTTCAAGAAGAGCGGCATCAAGTACATAGACTACAAGGATCCGGAGTTCCTCAAGAAGTTCCTCAATGAGCAGGGAAAAATTCTTCCCCGCCGCATCACGGGCACTTCGCTCAAGTATCAGCGCCGCGTGGCGCAGGCAATCAAGCGCGCTCGCCAAATCGCGCTGCTGCCATACGTAACTGACTTGATGAAATAATAGGAGGAGACAGCATGGAAATCATACTGAAAGAAGACATCATCGGTCTTGGTTTCAAGAACGACATCGTTACTGTCAAGAACGGATATGGCCGCAACTATCTCATCCCTACAGGCAAGGGCGTGATAGCCTCCGCCTCGGCGAAGAAAGTGCTGGCCGAGAATCTGCGTCAACAGGCTCACAAGCTGGCCGCCCAGAAGGCAGCCGCAGAGCAGAGGGCAGCCGAACTCAATGGCGTGGCACTGACCATCGCGGTGAAAGTGAGCGCAACGGGCGTGACCTACGGCTCTGTGACCACGGCACACGTGGTTGCAGCTCTGAAAGAGCTTGGCCATGAGGTCGACCGCAAGATCGTCATCATGCGCGACATCAAAGCCGTTGGCGACTACGTGGCCACTGTGCAACTGCACAAGGAAGTGGCTGTGGAGATACCCGTGAAAGTGGTCGACGAGGCTGCCCCGAAGGAAGAAGAGCCAAAGCAAGATGCCGAAGTCGAAGAGAATACCGAAGCCGTTGCAGAGGAGAACGAGGCATCTGTAACAGAATAAAACCAGTATCACGATAAGAGGCTGTTTTTGTTTTATCAACAGCTTCTAAGTATTCCAACGGTCATTTCGACCGGACAAAGCCTGAGGGTGCAACTGCACTTTCAGGCTTTTTCTTGTCCAAACCAGATACCGACGGGCACGATTGCGCTCAACGTGCCGCCATTCTCGCCACATGCCGCGCTCGCGACAGCCCTCTGACCTGACATCGGGGATGTTTAGAAACGCCAACTTCGTCATGGCCATTCCTCTGCCATGATGCCTCATGCAGAAAAGATTCCCCGAAGAACTATTGCCATAACTCCGATTAAACATTACTGATTTAGGTTGGTTTACGGGCATCCGTTCATTTTTTATCTTTATGCCTCTTAATTTATTGTGTTTTTCCTTACCTTTGTAAATGATATGTGCCACGCGACAGTCCGCCATGACACAGAAATCGGTGTCGCAGCCATGATGAAAGCATGGGACAGTCAAAGCCTGCGGAATGGCGCATCAAGTTGTCCGTCTGCGCTGGCCTTATCGCTTAAAATGCTTTGCGGCATACTATAATGCTTATCACTTACAAATCATATCCATAATGAAACAGACTATATTGGTGACCGGAGGCACAGGCTTCATCGGCTCTCACACCACAGTGGAATTGCTGAACGCAGGCTATGAAGTGGTGATCGTAGACAACCTCTCAAACTCGCAGGCGAGCGTGGTGGACGGCATTGAGAAAATCACAGGCCGCCGCCCGGCATTCGAGCAAGTGGACTGCCGCGACAAGGAAGCCCTCGAAGGGGTGTTCGCCAAATACCCCGCCATTGAGGGAATCATCCACTTTGCCGCGAGCAAGGCCGTTGGCGAGAGCGTGGAAAAGCCCCTACTCTACTACCACAACAACATCGTCAGCCTCATCAACCTGCTCGAACTGATGCCCAAGCACGGCGTGAAAGGAATCATATTCTCGTCGAGCTGCACTGTCTACGGACAGCCAGACCCGGAGAATCTGCCCGTAACGGAGGACGCTCCGATTAAGCCCGCCGAAAGCCCCTACGGCAACACAAAGCAGATAAACGAGGAAATCATACGCGACTGCATCAACAGCGGGGCTGACATCAAGGCCATCATCCTGCGCTACTTCAACCCCATCGGCTCACACCCCACGGCTATCATAGGCGAGATGCCTACTGGCGTGCCCATGAACCTCATACCTTTCGTCACGCAAACGGCCATCGGCATACGCGAGCAACTGAAAATATTCGGCAACGATTACAACACGCCCGACGGCACTTGCATCCGCGACTACATCTACGTGGTGGACTTGGCGAAAGCTCACGTGAAAGCCATGGAGCGCGTGCTCGACACAGACAACGACCGCATTGAGGTGTTCAACATCGGCACGGGCAAGGGCGTTAGCACGAAAGAGATAATCGACACTTTCGAGAAAGCCACTGGCGTGAAGCTCAACTGGGCATACGCACCGCGCCGCTCAGGCGACATCGAGAAAGTATGGGCCAATCCCGACAAGGCCAACAAGGTACTCGGGTGGCACGCGGAGACAAGCCTCGAAGACGCTCTCCGCTCCGCATGGCACTGGCAGCAACGCCTCCGCGAGCAAGGCATACAGTGAGCGCGGCTCGAATGCCGCCACAATGCAGCCGGCCGTCAGGCCGCCAAGGGGCTGTTTGCTACGGCAACACCCTGCGGCGGCCTGACGGCCGGCTTTCTTTTCACCCCAGCCAATCCCATGGCCAATTGGAGACAATATTCCAAAACGCCTCCACATGATTTACAAAAGCATCTTTGCGGGGGCATCCCCGTCAGCGAGTTACGTCAGAAAAGCGGTAACATTTCTTTACAACCGGGAATGCGCTAAAAAATCATGGGCACACCTTTGCAAGGCCGTTTTTGTCAGGTGGACATTGCAAAAATCCGCAAAAACGACGAAGACAGCCACCCACCAGCCGTCATTTTTAGGCAAATCGCGCTTCCATTTGTGCCTGATTGGCGTGCAATCGAAGCCAAAACACGATGCAACGAGGCATTAAACGGACTGCATTTAATGCCTCGTTGCACGGCTACGGATGGCTTATTGACGCGACAAATGACGACAACAGGAGTTAAACGGTTTACTGTCAGTAACTTGCAAAAAGCCCCGCAGAATTGCGTATTTGCCGCCACAGCAGAGCTGTCTGCAAATACGCGATTCTGCGGGGCTATAAATTTGCGCGTCGCCTCACATTTCGGTTCGCCACGCAAAATGCTTTTCACTTCTCCCTCACAAGCTCGATGCGCTTCGGAAGCTTCTGCCACTTGCCATTCTCTGGCACTTTTATCGTGCTGCCCTCGCCCTGCGTGAGCACAATGGAGGAATCGCCAGTAACGACGAGCGTGGCCTTGAGATCCTCACTGCCGTAGTCGTTGATTAGCACTACGGCAGCCTTGCCGCTGTCGACAACCTCTGCCGAAGTGATAAGCCAATAAAAGGAATAGCGCGACTTGCCAAGGTAGCCAGGCAGTTCGCCAAAGATGTCGTGGCCGGGAACTACGATTCCCGCACCGTGGAGGTCGATTTTGAGGTAGACATCATACTCGGCATTGCGGAAAGTGCCCTTGAACGGCTGTACTGCGCCTTGCGCAAAGAGCGCAGCCACGTGGGCGGCAAGCGCAAGAAAGAGTGCTGTTTTCTTCATCATAATAAAGCATTTTACGGCGAGGCGCACTGCCGTCGCCATCGCTCCAGCAATGTTTTCACTCGTGCAAAGATAGCCAATGCACATCATTAAATTACTTCGTTTCAGAAGATTGTTCGTGTTTTTATTGTGAATATCGGATGTTTTATGTACATTTGCGACTGTAACAATATACAGAATATGACAAAAACAAGACAAATGCCGGACTACATCCTTGAGTCAAGCTGGGAAGTATGCAACAAGGTTGGCGGCATTTACACAGTGCAATCGACAAGAGCGAAGACGTTGCAGGAACTCCTGCACGACCGCATCATATTCATTGGCCCCGACTTTGGAGAGGAAAATGTGAATCCGTATTTTGAGGAAGACGCATCCTTGCTGTCCGACTGGCGACGACAAGCCAAAGCCGACGGGCTGCCGGTGAGGGTCGGACGCTGGCTCGTGCCGGGAAATCCCGTCACCATACTCGTGGATTTCAAACCGCTGTACGAGAAGAAAAACGACATATACGCCAAGATGTGGGAGCTATATGGCGTGGACAGTCTCCATGCCTATGGCGACTACGACGAGGCTTCGATGTTCTCGATGGCCGCAGGAATGGTGGTGGAGAGCTTCTGCCGCACGCAACTCACGGGCAAAGAGCGCGTGATCTATCACGCAAATGAATGGATGACAGCCCTCGGTATGCTCTATGTCAACCACAAACTGCCCAACGTCGGCACCATATTCACTACCCATGCGACAAGCATCGGCCGCAGCATCGCCGGCAACCAAAAGCCGCTCTACGACTATCTCTTTGCCTACAACGGCGACCAGATGGCCTCCGAGCTGAACATGCAGAGCAAGCACTCTGCGGAGAAACAGGCTGCATGGCACGCTGACTGCTTCACCACCGTGAGCGAAATCACAGCAAACGAGTGCCTCGAACTGCTCGGCAAGAAAGTGGACGTGGTGCTGCCAAACGGTTTCGACAACAGTTTCGTGCCCACACCGGAAGACTTCGAGCGCAAACGCAGCCTCGCCCGCGAGCGACTGCTGACCGTGGCGAGCGCACTGCTCGGCGAACAGATGGACGACGACACGCTCATCATCTCCACAAGCGGACGCTATGAATTCCGCAACAAGGGCGTAGACGTCTACATCGAAGCCATGAACCGCCTACAGCGCGACAAGGAACTTCACCGCAAGGTGGTGGCGTTCATCGACGTGCCAGGCTGGGTGGGCGAGCCGCGCAAGGATCTTCAGGAACGCCTCGCAAGCGGAAAGCAATACGACACGCCGCTCGACGTGCCCCAAGTGACCCATTGGCTGCACGACATGAGCCGCGACAACGTGCTGAGCATGATGAAATACTACGACATGCACAACCGCAAGGAAGACAAGGTGAAAGTGATTTTCCTGCCATGCTACCTCGACGGGCACGACGGCATACTGAACATGCACTATTATGACATCGTGCTCGGAAACGACCTCTGCATCTATCCCTCCTACTACGAGCCGTGGGGATACACCCCGCTGGAAGCCATCGCTTTCCGGGTGCCCTGCATCACCACCGACCTCTCTGGCTTCGGCATATGGGCGAACAGCATGAAAGGCAGCCCGAGTGAGATTGCCGACGGCGTGAAAGTGATACACCGCACAGACTACAACTACTCCGAAGTGGCCGACAACATAAAAGACACGGTGGCTACGTTCTCCAACTTCAGTCCCAAGGAGACGGGCAAGGCTCGCGCCAACGCCGAAGCACTGTCGAAGAAAGCCCTCTGGAGCGAGTTCATCAAGCACTACCTCGATGCCTATGACATTGCCCTCGGAAAGGCACAGGAACGCATGAAAGCACAAAACAATTGAAAACATTACAAATTGATATATGAAGATTAAGTCAGATTACGTGAACGCCCCGCTCTGGAAAGAGCTGGACGTGAGGTCAAGTATGCCCGAGCAGCTTAAATGCCTCGATGAATTGGCCCACAACATGTGGTGGTCGTGGAACTATGAGGCCCGTGACCTCTTCCGAGAACTCAACCCTGAGCTTTACCGCGAGGTTAACCACAACCCCGTGTTGTTCCTTGAACGTCTGAGCTTCGAACGCAAGGCGGAAATCACCAAGGACAAGGCTTTGATGGAAAAGATTAGGAACGTCTATGGACTGTTCCGCGAATACATGGACGTGAAGCCTGACAACAAACGCCCCTCTGTGGCATATTTCTCAATGGAATATGGCCTCAATCAGGTGCTGAAGATATATTCCGGCGGCCTCGGTATGCTGGCCGGCGACTACCTGAAAGAGGCATCCGACAGCAATGTGGACCTGTGCGCCGTGGGCTTCCTCTACCGCTACGGCTATTTCACACAGTCGCTCAGCATGGACGGACAGCAGATAGCCAACTACGAGACGCAAAACTTCAACCTCCTGCCCGTCGAACGTCAGCTCGACAATGACGGAAACCCGCTCGTTGTGGAGGTTCCCTACAATAATTACATTGTACACGCATACGTGTGGCGCGTCAACGTGGGTCGCATCAAGCTCTACCTGCTCGACACCGACAACGAGATGAACTCCGATTTCGACAAGCCCATCACTCACTCCCTCTACGGAGGCGACTGGGAAAACCGTCTCAAGCAAGAGATTCTCCTCGGCATGGGCGGCGTGCTCATGCTCAAGAAGCTCGGCATCAAGAAAGACATCTACCACTGCAACGAGGGTCACGCCGCTCTCTGCAACCTGCAACGCCTCTGCGACTACGTTGAAAGCGGACTGACGTTCAATCAGGCCATGGAGCTTGTGAGGGCCTCCGGACTTTACACCGTACACACCCCCGTGCCCGCAGGACACGACTATTTCGACGAAGGACTGTTCGGAAAGTACATGGGCGGCTATCCCGCAAAACTCGGCATCACGTGGGACGAACTGATTGGCATGGGACGCAACAACCCCGACGACCACTCGGAGAAGTTCTGTATGTCTGTGTTCGCCTGCAACACCTGCCAAGAAGTCAACGGCGTGAGCAAGCTCCATGGATGGGTCAGCCAGAAGATGTTCTCGCCGATATGGAAAGGTTACTTCCCAGAAGAGAACCACGTGGGCTACGTTACCAACGGCGTTCACTTCCCGACATGGGCTGCCACCGAGTGGAGAAGGCTCTACACGAAGTATTTCGACAAGTCGTTTATGAGCGACCAAAGCAACCAGAGCATTTGGGAAGCCATATATAATGTGCCCGACGCCGAGATATGGGAGACCCGCATGGCCCTGAAGAAGAAGATGGTGGACTACATCCGCCAGCAGTTCCGCGACAAGTGGCTGCGCAATCAGGGCGACCCGCTCCACGTTGTGTCGCTGCTCGAACGCATAACGCCCAACGCGCTCATCATCGGTTTCTGCCGCCGCTTTGCCACATACAAGCGCGCTCATCTGCTCTTCACCGACCTAAACCGCCTGGAGAAGATCGTGAACAACCCCGAACGCCCCGTGCAGTTCCTGTTCTCGGGCAAGGCTCACCCTGCCGACGGCGCAGGACAAGGTCTCATCAAGCGCATCTACGAGATCAGCCAACGCCCGGAGTTCCTCGGCAAGATTATCTTCCTTGAAGACTACGACTTCCAGCTCGCACGCAGACTCGTGGCCGGCGTGGACATATGGATGAACACACCGACCCGTCCTTTGGAGGCTTCCGGAACGTCTGGAGAGAAAGCCGAGATGAACGGCGTGGTCAACCTGTCCGTGCTCGATGGCTGGTGGCTGGAAGGATACCGCGAGGGTGCAGGATGGGCACTCACGGAAAAGCGCACCTACCAAAACCAAGGATACCAAGACCAGCTCGACGCTGCAACCATATACAGCCTGCTTGAGCGTGAGATTATCCCGCTGTTCTACGACAAGAACGAGAAAGGATACAGCGAAGGATGGATTAAGGTAATCAAAAACTCCATCGCTCAAATCGCTCCGCACTATACAATGAAGAGGCAACTCGACGACTACTATGCCAAGTTCTACAACAAACAGGCCGCACGCTTCAAGGTGATTGCCGCCGACGACAACCGCGTGGCCAAGGAAATCGCCCTTTGGAAGGAGACGGTTGCCGAGCGTTGGGACTCCATCAACGTTGTTTCGGCTGAATGGAACATCCCCGCAAGCGGCGTGGAGACAGGCAAGGCCTACGACTTGAAGTATGTCATCAACGAGCAAGGTCTCGATGATGCCATCGGACTTGAACTTGTAACAATCAAGAGCGGAGCCGACGGCGAAGACAGCGTGGCAAGCGTCACGCCCCTGAAGGTCATCGCCCACGATGGAAACAACTACACGTTCGAGGGCAAAGTGGAATACAGCGCAGCCGGAACATTCCGTGGCGCAGTGCGAATGTACCCGAAGAACGACAAGTTGCCACATCGTCAGGACTTCTGCTACGTGAAATGGCTTGAGCTGCCCAGCAACGAAAAGTGATGGTTTCAGCCCGTCTGAGGCAGCAAAACTTCCACGCGAAGCCCGCAAAAGGGCATCAGCAATGATTCAGCGCAAGGAAACAGACCCGTCCGTCGCGACGCGAGGGGCTGTTCCTTGCGCTTTCTGTTGGCAGGAAAATGGCTCGGGAAGAAAGGCGACAAAGCACGGAACAAGCCGCGACCAATGCCACCCCGGCCTACAAAAAGCCTACCGACGACAAACGATGCACACCTTAATCACATTATGCAAAAGACAACGAGAATGCTCACCGTAGCCGCATTGGTATGTCTTCTGGCAGCCTGCGGCAGAAAAAAAGAAACAGAAACGATCATCTCCACAAACGTGGAACAGCCTAAACCAGCCCAACCTGTGAGGATGCAGGGCTACGAACAGCGCAGCGAAGTGGATTGGGCTGGAGGTAAATACACTTGCGTGATAAACCGTATGGCCGATGATAGCCTCGCAATGGTGACAGATGAGCGCGGACAGAAGTTCGTTGACAACCGCATAGAACTGAAAATAACGCGAAACGACGGCAGCGTGTTTCTTCAAAAGACGTTCACCAAGGCCACGTTCGACAACTGGCTCGACGACGACTACCGTGCCACGGGCGTCATGGAAGGGTTTGTATTCGACCGCGTTAATGGCGCGGAGCTGCTCTTCGCTGCCAGCGTATGCCACCCACAGACCGACGAATACATCCCACTCGTGGTATCAGTGGGACGCGATGGACGCATCAACATAGAGCGCGACACCGTGATGGACACCAACGGGGAAGAAGAAATGTGATGCAAGATGCGGAGTCTTGCAGGGGTGGGAATGCTCACCCTCTGCAAAACTCCACGCTTTTCAGAAGCTCGTCCCAATGGTCGCGGAAGTCGATCATACTCCCAAACACAAGGCTGGCACCCTCCACTGAAAGCATTTCCGAGGGCAACGGCCCTGTGTTCACGGCCACTGTGAATATCCTTGCGGCAACGGCTGCACGCACGCCAAGCGGAGCATTTTCCACAACAATGGCCTCCCAAGGTTGCACTCCTGCCTTGGCAAGCCCTTTCAGGTAAGGCTCAGGGTGTGGCTTCCCACGGCTTACGTCGAAGCTCGACACTATCATGTCTGGCTCAACGAGACCTTGGAAGTCGTCAACCAACTTGGCAAGGAGCGAGTGTTGCCCACTGCCGGTGACGACAACAATCCTCATCCCGCAAGCCTTCATCATGCGCTGGAGTTCCATCACTCCCTCCATGACGAGAGCTTCGGGCTGTGTTGAGAAGATGCGCGATTTCTCTTCATACATCCGTTGCGATTCTTCGTCGGAGATTTCGCGTCCCCATTGCTCACGCGCTTTAATCTTGATGGTCTCCACCCCGCGCATACCCTCAAACTTATACGCCTCCGCCTCACTCATGTCGATGCCGAATGAAGCCATCGATGCGTGCCAGCTGCGAGCGTGATTCGGCATGGAGTCGTAGAGAACGCCATCCATGTCGAAAAGCACGGCCTTTGGGCAGAACGTCCCAAAGCCGTGCTTTTGTTTGTATTGCTCTATTTCGTCACAGTACATCTTGTGCCTTGCCGTTTGTTCACGCTTCCTTAGCGAGCCTCTCCTTGATGGCCTTGCTGTCCGCTTCGTAACCCGGCTTGTCGAGCAGGGCAAACATATTCTTCTTGTATGCCTCAACTCCCGGCTGGTTGAACGGGTTCACTCCGAGCACGTTCCCGCTTATGCCGCAGGCAATCTCAAAGAAATAGATGAGCTGTCCGATATAGTATTCGTTCAATTCAGGTATGCTCAACAGGATGTTCGGCACTCCACCGTCCACATGGGCGAGGCGCGTGCCAAGCTCCGCCATCTTGTTCACTTCGTCAATGCGCTTCCCCGCAAGGAAGTTGAGACCGTCGAGGTTCTCCTCATCGTTCGGGAAGAGCAGCGTGCAGTTGGGGTGTTCCACGCTAATCACAGTCTCATAGATGGTGCGCTCGCCGTCCTGAATCCACTGTCCCATTGAGTGCAGGTCGGTTGTGAAGTCGCATGAGGCCGGGAAGATGCCCTTGCCGTCCTTGCCTTCGCTCTCGCCGTAGAGCTGTTTCCACCACTCACTGAAGTAATGGAGCTTCGGTTGGAAGTTCACCATTATCTCAATCTTCTTGCCAAGATCGGCATACAGCGCGTTGCGCACGGCCGCATAGACGGCTGCCGGGTTTTGTTTGAAAGGCACGTCGATGGCACAAGCCTTCTCCATGTCGGCCGCACCGCCCACAAGTTTCGTTATGTCGAACCCGGCACAGGCTATCGGCAGCAGTCCAACCGGGGTGAGCACAGAGAACCGTCCGCCCACATTGTCGGGGATGACGAACGTCTTGTAGCCTTCCTTGGTGGCGGCGGCGCGGGCAGCTCCCTTAGTGGCATCGGTCACAGCCACTATCACCTTGCGTGCCTCGTCCTTACCGCGCTGGTCTTCGCACTGCTTCTTCAGCAGGCGGAAAGTGAGAGCCGTCTCCGTTGTCGTGCCCGACTTGGATATGTTTATAACGCCGAATTTCTTCCCGCGCAAGTATTCCGTGAGTTCAGCGAGGTAGTCCTCGCCAATGTTATTGCCTGCGAAGAGTATCACAGGGCTTTTCTTGTCGGCCACAAGCCAGCCGAAAGTGTTGCTCAAAGCCTCTATCACAGCACGCGCACCGAGGTAGCTTCCGCCAATGCCGGCCACCACAATGGCCTCACAGTTGGCACGCAGCGTGTTGGCGCAGTCCTGTATTTCCTGAAGAAAAGCGGGCGTGATGGACGACGGCAGATGAAGCCATCCGAGGAAATCGTTACCCGGGCACGTTCCCTCCTCAAGTGACTTGCGGGCAGCGTTTACACGCTCCTCATAGGATTCTACAACGCCTTGTCCAAGGAATTGGGCGGCCTTACTGATGTCTAAGTTAATCGTTTTCATTGTATTTATAGTTTTATGGTCTGGTATCTTCGGAAAACCGTGATGCGGCAGGTGATGTCTGAAACCACCTCGCCATCCCTACCTGAATGAATCCGTCAACAACTTAATTTCTATTTGTGGACTTATCCGCTCATAAAGGATGTTGTACACGGCATCGAGTATCGGCATATTGACATGCAAGTGACGATTAATTTCTTTCATGCACTTGGTGCCATAATATCCCTCGGCTATCATTTCCATCTCTATTTGCGCCGTCTTCACGCTGTACCCCTTGCCTATCATCGTCCCAAAGGTACGGTTGCGTGAAAAGTTACTGTATCCCGTCACAAGCAAGTCGCCGAGATACACCGAATCATATACGTTGCGTTCGAGCGGATGGACGGCCGTCAGCAGCCTCGACATTTCCTGCACCGCATTCGACATCAACACGGCTTGGAAGTTGTCGCCGAATTTAAGGCCGCTGCAAATGCCGGCCGCGATGGCGTAAACATTTTTCAGCACAGATGAATACTCTATGCCAATCACGTCATCGCTCGTCTTGGTCTTGATGTAATCGTTGGCTATCAGGTTTGCGAAAGCCTGCGCCTTCTCGCTGTCGGAACATCCCACAGTGAGGTAAGACAGCCGTTCAAGAGCAACTTCCTCGGCATGCGACGGGCCACCGAGGCAAGCGATGTTTTCAAACGGCACATCGAACACCTGATGGAAGTATTCCGAACAGACAATATTCTCATCGGGCACGATACCCTTTATGGCTGTAACGATGAACTTGTTCTTCAGTCTCACGCGCAACTTCCGCAAGTGATTCTTTATGTAAGGCGATGGCGTTACGAAGACCAAAGTGTCATAGTTCTCCGCTATCTTGTTTATATCGCTCGAAAAGAAAATCTGACTTACGTCGAAACGCACACCCACGAGGTAAGCGGGGTTGTGTCCCAGCTGTACGAAATCCTCTATACGGTCTTCGCGGCGCATATACCACCCGATGTGGTGGGTGTGTTCCACCACAATCTTGGCAATGGCCGTAGCCCAGCTTCCTCCTCCAATGATAGCTATTTTCCCACAATCGAACATTGTCCTTCCTTATGTTTCGGGAAAAGCGAACCCGTGACCCGTTGTCCGACACGCCGCTGTTTGCGGCATGTCCACGGCATTCACTCCGCAGCGTCAGCGGCTGCCGCCTTTGCTGCATCAATCCAAGCGGCGAATGCCTCGACACTTGGATTGGCGTAGCCGAGCTTGTATTTCTTGTTCACGCCACAGGCGTCCATCTGCAATTTCTGCGGGTTCACGTCGCATATATCGCCCACCAAATAGTAACCGCACTTGTTCAGCACGGGCACCCATTCCGCAGGCACGCCAACGGCAGCCCATTCGGCATCGCTGCTGCGCGGAGCTTTCTTCTCGGGGCGCATCTGCGGGAAGAGCAACACCTCCTGTATGTAGGTCTTTCCCGTCATCAGCATCACGAGGCGGTCTATTCCTATGCCTATGCCGCTCGTCGGAGGCATACCATATTGCAGTGCGCGCAGGAAGTCGTGGTCTATCACCATCGCCTCATCGTCGCCCTTGTCGGCCAGCAACATCTGCTCGCGGAAACGCTCCTCCTGGTCTATCGGGTCATTAAGCTCAGAGTAAGCATTGGCCAGTTCCTTGCCGTTGACCATCAGTTCAAAGCGTTCCGTAAGGCCGGGCTTGGAGCGGTGCATCTTTGTCAGGGGCGACATCTCCACCGGATAGTCGATTATGAACGTGGGCTGGATGAACGTTCCCTCGCAAAATTCGCCGAAAATCTCATCGATGAGCTTTCCTTTGCCCATCGTCTCGTCCACTTCCATGCCGAGCTTCGCGCACACTTCGCGTATCTGTGCCTCGTCCATTCCGTTGAGGTCGTAGCCCGTCTTTTCCTTGATGGCATCGAGAATGGGCAAACGTCGGTATGGAGCCTTGAAGCTGACGATGTTGCCGTCAATCTCACGCTCGGCCTTGCCGTTCACCGCGATGCACACAGTTTCGAGCAGACGCTCGGTGAAATCCATCATCCAGTTGTAGTCCTTGTACTGCACATACAGTTCCATGCACGTGAATTCCGGGTTGTGATTGCGGTCCATTCCCTCGTTGCGGAAGTTCTTACCTATCTCGTAGACCCCCTCGAAGCCACCCACGATGAGCCGCTTGAGGTAAAGTTCGGTCGCAATGCGCATATACATATCGGTGTCGAGCGCATTGAAATGCGTCACGAACGGCCTTGCGCTCGCTCCGCCGGCAATGGTCTGAAGCGTTGGGGTCTCCACTTCGGTATAGCCCGCCTCGTCGAGCACGCGGCGGATTGTGCGTATCACGGTGGCACGCTTCACGAAAGTGTCCCTCGCGCCATCGTTCACCACAAGGTCAACGTAGCGTTGGCGATAGCGCAACTCTGGGTCATCGAACTTGTCATAGGCCACGCCATCCTTATATTTCACTATCGGCAGCGGCTTCAGGCTTTTGGCCAGAAGCGTCAGTTCTTTGGCGTGGATGGATATTTCGCCTGTCTGCGTGCGGAACACAGTGCCCTTCACGCCAATGAAGTCGCCAATATCGAGCAGCCGTTTGAACACCTTATTATATAGTTCCTTGTCTTCTCCCGGGCAGATGTCATCGCGAGTGACATAAACCTGTATTCGCCCTTTCGAGTCCTGAAGCTCGGCGAAACTGGCTTTGCCCATCACGCGGCGTCCCATCATGCGGCCGGCCACGCATACCTCGCGACCCTCCATGCCGTCGTCGAAACATTGCTTGATGTCGGCGGAATATGCATCGACTGGATATTCCGCCGCCGGATAGGGATCCATGCCCATTTCACGCAGTTCCCGCAGGCTTTGCCTGCGGCCTATTTCTTGCTCATTGAGTTCCAAAACGTTCATTTTCTTCTCTTTGTCTCGAGTGGTGTCTAAGTGCAAAATTACAAATTTATTTTGAACATCGGCCTTTTTTCGCGATTATTATGCCCATCCACCGCTTTTTGGAAGCCGAGGCAGAGCCAACAAACAAGCGCAACATGCAAAATGAATGCCCGCAAATTGCCAATACTTGCAGATATGCAACTAAAAACGGCCTTTGTCCCGTCGCTTTTCCATGAGTGTCATATTGCAGGCCAAAACGGCATTAATTGCCATGCAATAAGGCATTAATTGGAAGCCAATAAGGCAGGTATTGCAGTGCGAAACCATAGGTTTTGCAATCCGTTGAACGCCAGACGGTTGACGGAAGCGGCCACCATCAGTGTCTTTAACATATTTATGTTAACAACGATGCGCGTCTGCGGCTGTGCGTGTCTGTTTTCAACCGGAGTGCTTTGGGGCTGATCGCGGAATTCATTTTGCAGTGTTACGCTTGCTCATGTCCCCTGCCCTCATATTTCAAAAGAACGGGTAAAGGCAAAAAGATGCGCTCTCGGATGACATTGTTTCGTTTTTATTGCTACCTTTGCAGACAAGTGCCAGTGTGGCGGATGCGTGTCGTGCGCATCCGCTCGGCGCGAGTTCCATTAACAGAAAAGTATAGAAAGCAAAATAGGATGAGCAGCATGAAACAAGCGGTGCGCTTTCTGTGCAAGTCCGTTGCCCTGCGCTATGTCGTCGTCTTGGCGGTGGGCGTGTCCGTCGTAGGATTCCTCGACGAGAACAGCGTATGGAGTCACATGCGCAACCGCCGCACAATCGAGCAGCTCGAAAGCGAGATTGGCCGCTATCGCAGCCAGTACGAGCGAGACAAGGGACAGCTGCGCCGCCTCGACAGCGACCCGAAGGCTGTGGAAAAAATCGCTCGCGAGAGATATTTTATGAAAACAGACGACGAGGATATTTTCGTGCTTAGCGAGGATCTCCAAACCAATAGCAACACAACCGATGAAGCAACTCAATAAGGCAGAGAGCGCAATGCTCGTGATTGGCGCGTTGCTCATGGTAATAGGCAGCGGCGCTAACGTCTTCATGCAGCCCTGGGCAGCGTATGCCTTTGCCGTGGGCACATTGGCTTTCGTGCTGATGCAGCTCAAACAAGGCTACGACGGCAGCAATGTGACGATAAGGCGGCTGCGCCAGATAGTGGTGGTGAGCGACATGCTCTTCCTGCTTTCCGCCGCACTCATGTTTGCGAATAAGAGCAACTTCCTTGGGCTTAGCGCGTTGGACTATGCCCAGTACGTACACAACAACTGGGTGGTAGTGCTCCTTGTGGCCGCCATATTGCAGCTGTACACCTCGCACAGGATAGGGAAAGAATTGGAGAAAGAGGCAAAAAAATCGTAAATAGCTCCACGCTTGTTTTAAATACAATGAATTTTTTTCCAAACATCGTGATAAGATTGTACATTTGTCGCGTAATGAAGATTTAACCACAGTCGCCCATGAAGAATCTCTACGCACTGGCAGTGGCAGCCGCGCTGGCATCATGTGCCAGTTCCTACAGGGTGGAAGGCTCGTCCTCGGTGGCTTCCCTCGATGGAAGTATGCTCTATCTCAAAACAATAGACAGCGGAGGACTAAAGACCATCGACTCATGCGATGTGGTTCACGGTGAGTTCCACTTCTATGGCACTCTCGACACCGTGAGGCTTGCAACGCTGTTCATGGACGACGAGAGCCTGCTGCCCGTCGTGCTGGAGAAAGGCGACATATTCATCAAGATAGAAAATTCGGGGCAGAGCGTCAGCGGCTCACCCATGAACGACCGACTTTACTCTTTCCTCGACAAGCACAAACAGCTGGTCAACCGGATGAGCGAACTGTCGCACAGGCAGAGCCAAATGATGCTCGATGGCATTGATGAAGACATCATCAACGAAAAACTGTCAAAGGAAGCCGCCGAAATCACCCGCGAGGAAGACAGGCTCGTGACCTCTTTCATCGTGGACAACTTCGACAATGTGCTCGGCCCAAGCGTGTTTATGATGATCACGAGCGGTTTCCGCTATCCGATACTCACCCCGCAGATAGAGCACATAATGAGCCTGGCCACCGATAAGTTCAAGAACGACCCCTACGTGAAAGAGTATTATCGAACGGCGAGCGAGAACGAGGCTCGTATGCAGGGCTTCGACATGCCACAGGACAGCTCGCAGTCTGCGGGAGGCACAGGGACAGAGGCTACAGAGGGAATGCCTGCCGACACAGCGGCAAACGCCCCTCAAACCTTGCCATAAACACTGACGGAAAGCCATGAAAACACTCATAGCAGGCGCAACCGTAGTCAATGAAGGCTCATCGGAACAGGCCGATGTGGTAGTAGACGGAGAAACAATAGCCAATGTCGTTATAGGCGGAGGAGTGGCGCATGATTGTTTCGACACAGTGATAGACGCTTCCGGATGCATCGCCATGCCGGGCGTGATAGACGAACACGTGCATTTCCGTGAACCGGGACTGACGGCAAAGGCCGACATCGCATCGGAGAGCAGAGCGGCGGCCGCAGGAGGCGTGACGACATATTTCGACATGCCCAACACCGTGCCACATACAACCACGCCGGATGCCCTGTCCGACAAGTTCGCAAGGGCTGAAGCATCGAGTGTCGTCAACTATTCCTTCTTCTTTGGAGCTACAAACGACAACGCCGACATGCTCGCTTCGCTCGACAGGCACAGCGTGCCGGGAGTGAAGTTGTTCATGGGGTCATCCACCGGCAACATGCTCGTGGACAGCCCTGAATCCCTCGACATGATATTCAAGTCGTCGCCTCTGCCCATCATGGCGCATTGCGAGGACACCTCCATCATATCGGCCAACATGCAGCGCATCAGGGACAAGCATGGAGCTGACCCGGATGTGGCTTTCCACCCAGCCATCCGCAGTGAAGAGGCGTGCTTCGTGAGCACTGCCTTGGCTGTCTCTTTGGCTCGCAAGCATGGCGCAAGGCTTCATGTGGCTCACGTCTCCACGGCGCGAGAACTGGAGCTGATAGCACCTAAAGAGGGCATCACGGCCGAAGCCTCTGTGGGTCATCTGCTTTTTACCGACGCTGATTATGCCACGCTTGGCACACGCATAAAGGTCAACCCTGCCATCAAGACCGAGGCCGATCGCCGTGCCTTGCGCTCAGCAGCGGCCGACGGCGACATCTGCACTGTGGGTTCCGACCACGCGCCGCACTTGCTTTCCGACAAGCAAGGAGGCTGCGTCAAGGCGGCATCGGGTATGCCGCTGGTGCAATTCTCGCTCGTGGCCATGCTCACGCTGGCTTCCGAAGGCATATTTTCGGTGGAAAGGGTTGTGGAACTGATGTGCCACAATCCGGCGAAACTCTTTGGAGTGCGTTCCCGTGGATACCTGCGGCGTGGCTACAAGGCAGACATCGCCATAGTGAGGCAGGTAGAGCCGCAGGCTGTTGAGGCGCAGTCCGTGTTGAGCAAGTGCGGATGGAGTCCGCTTGAAGGGCGCAAAATGAGCTGGAGGGTGGAGCGGACGCTGTGCAACGGACGTTTGGTCTACGACGGGCAATGCGTATGTGGCGGCCTCGCTGGCCAGGCCGTGGAGTTTGGGTAAGCTGGCGGCGATGTCTCATGTGTTGAACCTGACATATAGTGTGGCCGAACTTAAGCCATATATCAGTTGGCCGTATTTCTTTCATGCGTGGCAGCTGACAGGCAAGGGGGAGCAAGACAAGTTGCAGGCTGAGGCCGAGCATGAACTTGACTCCCTCAATGAGCGTTACGCCGCCCATGCGCTTTGCGCCTTATGCGAGGCTGGAAGCGATGGCGACGACATCTTGATAGACGGTGTGCGCCTGCCGACGTTGCGGCAGCAGAGACCGCATGGCGACGGTGAGCCTTGTCTTGCGCTGGCCGATTTCGTTAGGCCGGTGGAGCAGGATGGCTTTCACGACACCGTTGGCGTGTTTGCCACGACAGTGGACTGGAGCTTGGAGACCGACTTCCACGGCGACGCTTACGAAAAGATGATGGTGCAACTGTTGGCCGACAGGCTTGCAGAGGCCGCCGCAGAGCGGTTGCATGAGCAGGTGCGCACCACATATTGGGGATATGCGCCGAATGAAAGGTTGTCCATTGCCGATATGCTCGTGGGTAAGTATCAGGGCATACGTCCTGCCGTGGGCTATCCTTCACTGCCTGACACGAGCATAAACTTCATCCTGTCCGAAATAATTGACTTCGGCAAGATAGACATACGGCTCACCGAGAATGGAGCCATGAGGCCTCATGCGAGCGTCAGCGGCCTGATGATAGCCCATCCCTCGGCACATTATTTTGCCGTGGGGCGCATTGGGGAAGACCAGTTGGCCGACTATGCCCGCCGCCGTGGTGTGCCGAAAGAAACCGCCCGCCGTTTCTTGGCGGCAAACATTGAGTGAAATGATCGCAAGAATACTCATATATCTGTTGCTGATGATAGTGCTGCCGTGCCTCTACGTCGATCTGCGCTATCTCAAACGCCGCCGCTATGGCAAGCTCTGGAGGCGTCTGCTGCTGTGGCTTCCGGGCACGGGCATGGCCGCGTTCACTGTGGCACTGTCCACACAGCGCGACTTCGCGCCAGCCGACACCACGGTGCTCAATTTCTATCTTTTTCTCGTGGGGCTGCTTGTAGTGCCAAACTTCGTGTTCTTCCTCTGTTCCGTCGTGGGACTTGGATTGAAGAAGCTGTTGCACACGCGCCACAACCACGGCAATACGGTAGGTTTGGCACTCGTGGCGTTCAACTTGTTTGTGCTGATATATGGCGCCACTATCGGATTCGACAAGCTCGAAGTGCATCGTGTGGAGATAGTGAGCGACCAATTGCCAGAGGCTTTCGACGGCTACCGCATAGTGCAGTTCTCCGATGCCCATGTGGGAACTTATTCTGCTTCACGCAACTATCTTTTGTCCCGTGCAGTCGACAGCATCAATGCCCAGGGAGCTGACTTGGTGGTATTCACGGGCGATTTGCAGAACATGCGCCCCTTAGAGGTTAGGCAGCATCAGGCGACACTGGCCGCGATAACGGCCAAGGACGGCGTGTTCTCCGTGCTTGGCAACCACGATTACGCCGATTATATCAACGCCGACGAGGCAACGAAAGAGGCCAACTGCCGCGAAATGCGCGACTTGCAACGGCAGATGGGGTGGACATTACTACTGAACGACCATCGGACGCTGTACAGGGACGGCGACTCCATCGTAATAGCAGGCATGGAGAATGATGGCGTGAGCAAGCGTTCGCCTCAACGTGGCGATGTGGATAAAACGCTGCAAGGCGTGGGAAAAGGGGCGTTTATAGTGATGCTCCAGCACGACCCAACGTGTTGGCAGCGCAAGATACTGCCACATAGCGAGGCACAGCTCACGCTTAGCGGCCATACGCACGGCGGACAGTTCGAGATTTTTGGCTGGTCGCCTGCGGCATTCTCTTACAAAGAGTGGGGCGGGCTTTACCGAGAGGAGAGCCGCAGCCTTTTCGTCAGCACCGGACTTGGCGGCTTTGTGCCATTCAGGTTTGGCATCCCGGCAGAGATTGTGGTAATCACGTTGAGGCGACAGGCCGATGCCAAAGCGTGAAAGTGAATACAGACTTGTAACATACAGACTAACATCAAAAAGAATGAAGACAGTTTTGCGCTTTCTCTACTGCATCTATCAATTGTGTGTGGCTTTGCCGATAACGATTGTGGCCACGATAATCACGGCTTTGACGGTGGTTATTGGCTGCACTTTCGGCAACGGACATTTTTGGGGCTATTACCCTGGCCGATTGTGGGCAAAGCTCATCGTGCGAGTGTTCCTCATACCAGTGACAGTCGAGGGACGTGATAACATGGAGCATGGGCAATCTTACGTATTCGTGGCCAACCACCAAGGGGCGTTCGACATATTCCTGATTTACGGCTTTCTCGGACGCAATTTCAAGTGGATGATGAAGCGGCAGATAAAAAAGATACCTTTTGTCGGATTTGCCTGCAAGTCGGCCCATCACATATTCGTGGACAAACGTGGGCCAAGCAAGATACGCCAGACCTACGAAGAGGCAAGCCAGACGCTAAAGAGCGGCATGAGTGTGGTGGTGTTCCCCGAAGGTTCGCGCACGTTCACGGGTCACATGGGAGTGTTCAAGAAAGGCGCTTTCACGCTTGCCGACGAGTTGCAGCTGCCTGTTGTGCCCCTGACCATCAACGGTTCGTTTTCCATCATGCCTCGCACGAGAGACTGCCACTGGGTGAGGTGGAATCCGTTGCGACTCACCATCCATCAACCCATATACCCGGTAGACAAGGGGCCGCGCAACGTGCAGACCATAATGAGCCAGAGCTATGATTCGGTGATGAGTTCGCTTGAAGAAAAATACCGTGGTTTTGAAGCCAATCCAGACCAGTGAGATGTGCTTGTTGTGGGTCAATTGTTTCTTCCAAGCAATGAGCGGAGGGAGAAATATACCCATTCCTGAATCTTGAAGAGCCACCATGCGGGCATCGGCCAATATCCCGGCTTGCGTGCGATGCGGCGGTCGATGGCCTTGCGGTCGATGCCTTTGCGCACCCGTTTTATCTCGGACAGGCCGTAGCGGCGTTCGGCGGGGGTGAGTTCGCTGCTGTGGCAGTGGTAAAACATACACACATCCACCAGACACAGCCAACGATGCGTTTCGTATTCGTCGATTATTTGCTGTGGCAATTTCAGTTCGAGCATTTGCCGGCGCATACTTTCGCCTGCCTTTAGGCGGTCGAACCTATGTACGCTCACACTGTGCGTGACCGACGTTTCGTGTTGCAGGTAGTGGTAGATGCCGCCACAGCGGCGCACCTCCCTTGACACGAGGTAGTGCAAGTGCGTTGTGTTGTCATCGCTATATACTCGGCAAGTCTCGTCGTATGGGTAACGTTTGTGTATTTCCGTCCTTACGAGATACAGCCCGTGGATGCGCCATGTGAGGCTCATCCTGAAAGCGTCAAATCCGCTAAGGCTGCTGAACTGAGGCATGTCGTAGGGCGTTGACTGTCCGTCGTGCTCATAATGCAGGTCGAACAGCACTGCGTCGGTGTTTCCATTGGCCTCGAAAGTGTCCACAGCCAGCTTCAGTGCATCGGCAGACAGCCAGTCATCGGTGTCGAGCATACAGACGTATTCCCCCGAGGCCATGCCCAAGGCTACATTGCGAGCATGGGCAGAACCGCTGTTGGTGTCGAGCGAAACCACCTTTATTCGGCCATCGCGTGCCGCCCATTGCAGTAGAGCATGGCGCGTGTTGTCGGTGGAACAGTCGTCTACGCATATCGCTTCCCAGTCTGTGTGCGTCTGGTCGAGCAACGACTGGAGGCATTTGTCCAAGTATTGTGTCGCATTGTATGCCGCGACTAACACCGTCACTTTAGCCATTCCGCCGCAATTTGTTGGTAAGCTTTTCCCATACAGCAGTTTTCTTGTACAATATATATATGGAAAAGGCGACGCTCACGGCCACAACCACAGAGCCGAGTGACAGGTACAGCCATGTGCTGCTGACCTTGGTCACGGCGTAAGCCGCCGCTCCCAGCGGCAGTTGCAGGGCAGCATACTTGAACACTTGTGAGGAAATTCTATACCTGTATCGCATGTGTGCGTATGCAAAGACCATGATTAGGTCGAACATATACGCCATTGTCAGGGCCACGCCCGTACCGAACAACCCCCATTGGTTGTACCCGATGACAATCAGACCTACGAGAACCAAGTCATAGGCAGTCTCAAGTGCAAAGTATGCGAGTGAATGTCCGTGTGCAAGCGTCATGTATGCCAGCGGCAAAGACAGTGCCTTGAAATACATCGATAGTGCTGCCACTTGCGCCATTGCCGTCACTGGCGTGAAACTTTTGCTGTACAGCAGTGGAGTGAGCAGTGGCAAGGCGAGAATAAGCAGAGCCAGCAGCGGTGCGACAATAAGCAACGACACCTCCATTTGGAGGTTGACGGTGGCGTTTGAGGCATCCGTATCGTTGTGTACTGCCGACAGCCGAGGGAAGAAGTCGGTCTCCATTGCAGTGAACACCATCCCCGCGTAAGTCACGGTGAGTGCATATCCCGCACTGTAAAAACCCACAGCGTCGAGTCCCGCCTGTGCATTCAGGAAATATCGGATAAGGATTTCCGCCCCACTCCCCACTACTCCCGTAAGCACGAAAGCCACCCCGAGACGCACCATCGGTCTGCCTTCGGCGAGCATCGCCCATCCGCCATGCAACTTCGGTGGGAAAAGGCGAAAGGAATACCTCACGGTTAATACCATGTCGGCAAGTGCCACCAGCAGGAGTACGGGCACGATACCGGATAGTCCGAAGAAGAAGTAGACAGGGACAGAGATTACGAGGGAAGCCAACACGCATCCCACCTGTATCGTGGCGAGAGCACGCAGCTTCCGTGCGCCTTTGAGTATGGCAGTCTCGCCGCCCGTTACTGCAATCATCCCCACAACGGGTGCGAGCAAAACGAAAGACAGCCAGTCTTCCCCGTAGCCGAAAACCATATTCCCAATGAGCGGGCCGAGGGCGGCGCACAGCACTATGCCGGCCACAGCCGTCACGAGACACCAAAGACGGACGATGCCTACGAAATGGGCAATGCGCTCGCTGTCGCCACCATCGAATATTTCGGAGACGTGCTTCACCGCGCTGAACGATAGCCCAAGGTTGGTGGCTTGCGATACGAAGTTGATGGTGGAATTGAGCAAAGAGACAAGTCCGATGCCCGCAGGACCAAGCAACAGGGCGGCGAACTTGTTGCGCACCAGTCCTACAAAAATGTTTAGCCCTTGCACACCGCCGAATATCCCGGTGTACTTCAGCACGTGGCCATAGCTGTTCTTTGTGTCCGTATCGCCCATTTGACAAATAAACGGCAGCTTCTCTATTTTATTACATAAGGCAGCCAAAGATTGCCACAAATGGTATGCCGGCCTCGCCAGTAACAGAAAAAGTTGTATCTTTGCATCAGACAAGCCGTGTCCTTGGCCTATGCCTATGCGGCATTCACTGCCACCGCCTTTTCATTGAGAGAGCAAAATTGCTTATGAAAGTACGCCTTACCGTCATAATTCCCGTCTACAACACTGCCTCCACGCTCGACCGCTGTGTGGAAAGCGTCCTAAGTCAAGGCTGTGAGGGCATGGAAGTGATACTCGTTGACGATGGCTCTTCCGACGGCAGCGGCGCACTCTGTGACCAGTGGGCGGAGCGCGATGCCCGTATCGCAGTGCTCCACAAGCCAAACGGTGGGTTGAGCGATGCCCGCAACCACGGCCTCAACAGTGCTGTCGGGGTATATGTGACGTTCGTCGATTCCGACGATTTTATCGCCCCCGGCACATACGCACCGCTCATGGCCTTGCTCGACGGGCATCCCTCATACGACATACTGGAGTATTCACTGTGGAAACGATACGGTTCGCCGATGCAGGAGATGCTCCGTCTCGAAGAGAGGCAGTGGCACGACACATCCCAATATTGGCTCCAGTCGCGAGCCTACGCCCACTCCTACATGTGCAACAAGATATTCCGCCGAACGCTTTTCAGTGGTATCCGATTCCCCGTCGGCGTGGTTTTCGAGGACATACACACCCTGCCGCGACTGCTCCGCGAGGCGCGCGAGGTGGCGACGACAAGCCGAGGGGCTTATTGCTACTGCTGGAACGCAGCCGGCATCACCGCCACGGCCGGCGCGCGCGAACTCCGCGACCTGCTCGAAGCCCACTTACGTGTGATCGACGACTATCGTGGCATGGAGGGGTTCGGCGCGTATTACCTCCACGTGCTCGACATACAACTTTCCGTATGCGCCATCGCGGGCGACCCTCCGCAGCTCTCTCAGGCGTGCGTCAGCCTCGGGGAGGCGCGCGGTGTCAAGGCCAAGGCCAAAGCAATGGCAAACAACATTCTGGGGATAGAATCATTATGCAAACTCTACAGACTGCTTTTCAAGACAAGAAACCGCCATTAGTGAGTTTCGTCATACCATGCCACAACCTGCCGCCAAACCTCGTGAGGGAGTGTCTGGCAAGCATCACGGCACTCTCGTTGAGCCGTGCCGAACGCGAAATCATCGTCGTGGATGATGGTTCCGACGTTTCCTTGATAGAGCAGATTGCCGACTATCGCGACGACATCGTTTACGTGCGACAGCCACGTGCCGGTCTCGGCGCGGCACGGAACACGGGCATAGACCTCGCAAAAGGCGACTTCATACAGTTTGTCGATGGCGACGATCGGCTCGTCAGCAGCGTCTACGACCAATGCCTCGACCTCGTAAGGTACGACAGTCCCGACCTCGTGCTCTTCCGCCCCACCCTCCCCCACAGCGAGAAGCCCACTACAACCGCGCCCCACGTGACCGACGGCGCGACCTACATGACCAGCAACAACATCCGCGCCGCAGTCTGGAGCTACGTCTTCAGACGGCAAATCTTAGACGGACTGCGTTTCACGCCAGGCCTGCTCCACGAGGACGAGGAGTTCACGCCCCAGCTTTTCCTGCGCGTCAAGCGTATGTTTGTCACAGACCATGAGGCATACTACTACCGACGACGCGAGGCCTCCATCACCACCACACGCTCAATGCGCCACACGCTGCGCCGTCTCGATGACTACGGGCGCATACTCACGCGACTGAATGCCGTGGCAGAAACGTTGCCGGCAGGTCAAAAGTCCGCCATGAAACGCCGCGTAGCGCAGCTCACGATGGACTACATCTACAACATCATCATCCTGACGCGCTCCCGAAACCAGCTCCGCAAGCGACTTAGGCAACTCTCGGCCAACAAGCTCTATCCGCTGCCGCGCCGGGCTTACACACTTCGCTATACCCTCTTCCGCTCGCTGGCCAACAGCAAGGGCGGGCTGCACCTGCTGGAAATGGCCATTCCCATGACAAGGAGGAAAGACCGATGAGAATACTCCTGCTTGGCGAATACAGCAACGTACACGCCACACTCGCCGAAGGCCTGCGCTGCCTCGGCCATCAAGTGACCGTGGCCTCCAACGGTGACTTTTGGAAAGACTACCCCCGCGACGTTTCCCTAACCCGCCCCTCCGGACGCTTTGGCGGCCTGCGCCTTGCCGCTCGCCTCGCCCGTCTGTTGCCCACGTTCAGGGGCTACGACATCGTGCAGCTTATAAACCCTATGTTCGTGGAACTCAAAGCCGAGCGTATCTTCTCCCTATACAACTATCTGCGCCGCCACAACAGCCGCATTGTGCTCTGCGCCCTCGGCATGGATCGCTATTGGGTGGAGGCCTGCACCACCCAACGCCCCCTGCGCTACAGCGACTTCAACATTGGTTCCGAACTCCGCACCAACGCCGATGCCCTGCGGGAGCGGCGCGAATGGCTCGCCACGCCAAAGGCCGCGCTCAACGAACTCATAGCCCGCGACTGCGACGCCATCGCGGCTGGACTATACGAATACTGGGCGTGCTACTCCTTGTACTACCCCAGCAAGACCACGTTCATCCCCCTACCCATCCACATGCCATCCCGCGAGCCAGCCTGCGAGCCAGTGGAGCGCCGCCCCCTGCGCATCTTCATCGGCATAAACAGGGAGCGGAGCGAATACAAGGGCACAGACATCATGCTCCGAGCCGCCCTCGACCTGCTTCAGGAACGCCCCGGGCTGTTCGAGCTGCGACGTGCCGAATCGCTCCCCTTTGCCGAATACCAGCGTCTGATGGACGGCAGCGATGCTATACTCGACCAGCTATACAGCTACACTCCCTCCATGAACTCACTCCTCGCCATGTCCAAGGGCATCGTCTGCATAGGTGGCGGCGAGGAGGAAGGCTACCAGATTCTGGACGAAGCAACCCTGCGTCCCATCGTAAACGTGAAGCCAACCTACGCCAGCGTGCGCGCACAGATAGCGTGGCTCGCTGACAATCCACAGAGAGTGGCCGCGCTGAAACGCCAAAGCGTGGCCTACGTCAGGAAGCACCACGACTTCCTCAAGGTTGCCCGCAGCTATGAATGCCTCTACAACGACTGCCTCGCGCGCAGCAAAAGGTAAGGCTGGGGGCACGATATTGTAAAGCTGTTGGCAGGGCGTTCCGCCGTGTCTTTCAGCCTCTTCCGTTTTGCATTCGGACGAGCAGAACCATACCGCAATTGTCAATTCTGTCCACTGTATTCATAATGCTCCAATGTAGGAGGTGTCGGTGTCAGGTCGTAATAATCCAACTTGTCCACCGTCATTCGGAAATAGACCATATCCGTGTATTGTTTGTACAGACGGGGCAAGACAGGATTGGAGGCATAGATTTCACGAGCCGTTTCATCGGAAACGTCAAAGACAGCACACCCAGTTGCCCGCACAAACATGTTACCATCCATGGCAAGCAGTTCAATGTCAGGGTTTTCCATTAGTTGCCGATATACTTCCTTGCGCGGTGAAGTCGCAAAGTAAAGGGTATGTCTTTCCATTTTCATGATTTGAAACACCCGTATTTTAGGTTTGCCCTGCTCCACGGTGGCAAATGCCACATCCTTATGGGCACTTAAAAAATCAAATGCTTTTTCCATGATTGAAATCCGTTTATACGTTACCAATTAAAAGGTTTCGGGCGGTGCTTGAATGTCACCTGCCCGAAACGTTATTCAATTAAGGTTTATTTATACAAGGCTTTGCCCAACTCTTCCAACCCGGTTTCTCCGGGCAGATTTGGATACGCCTGTTTAACGGCATTCACGAATGCTACCACAGTGCAGTTGGCCGCAAGTAACTCTTTCAACTTTTCCAAATATGCAACTTTAAACTCTACCGAATCGCGTGTGGCTGCACCTCCGTGTCCGCCGATGAACAGCGTTGCACCAGAAGCCAATGAGTTTTCGGCTTCTGCAATCTCTGCGTCAATGGCGGCAGGGGAAGATACCTGCAGATGGCTGACATGAGCCTTTGCCGGAGTCCAATGAGTGTAATAAGCCTTTCCGCCTATCAGAATGCTGGCTGCCGGAAAGTCGCTGGATGCTCCATGACGGAACTCGAAGGTCACTCCCGCCCATGTCTGCGTCGTGCCGAATGGAACTTCTGTGACTGCTCCTGTAGGCATCTCGGTCATAGTGTCACCCCACATCTGTTCAAAACCTTTCATCATGCCGCCATAAATGGGGCCTTTGGAAAATTCTTCCATGCCTTCAGCCATGATTTGGGCGTGGTTGCCGCTTCCTCCGACATGGTAATCGGAAATGATTTTCTCGATAGGCTTTCCGAGTTTTTCAATGTAACTGTTGAACTCCGCCACATTGTCCTTGAACAGCGGATGCTCCATTGTGACAAGGGAATCCTTGCCTTCGATGATGTAACTTGCATCTGACATTACATCGTTGGTGTAATACACGTGCAGTTTGAAAATGCCGAGGTCATGCACCTCGAAACGTCCTTTTGTCTGTGCCATAGCTGTAATTGTTAAAAGATTGAACAATGAAAAATATCTTTCCGCTTATTCGCATCTATGTTCCTTTCACGCTGCAAAAGTAGAAATAGATTTTCTATCTTGCAAGTAGATACCTGAACGTCAGATACTTACTCAATAGTAACCTTTGTTGGATATGAGACATTTACAGTCGAAAAAATATTTACGAATACCCGCAATCTTCCTATGTTACTTGCAGATATGCAGCTAAAAACAGCCGTCGTCCAGTAGCTTTCCCATGTGTGTCATTCGGCAGTCTGAAACGGCATTTATTGCCATGCGATAAGGCATCAATTGGAGGCCAATAAGGCAGGTATTGCTGTGCAAAACCATAGGTTTTGCAATCAGCTGAATGCCAGACTGTTGACGGAAACGGCCCTCGTCAGCGTCTTTAACATAATTATGTTAACGGCAGCATATGTCTGTTTGCAGAACATGGTGCCTTTGGGGCGATTGCGGGTATTCATAAAATATTTTAAAAGTTTTCTACCCGAAAAGAATTTGATTACCTTTGTGGAGCAATTTGAAATACACACGTTATGGATAGGACAATGATTGAAGATGCTGTGCTCCAGGATTGCCCCATACGGAACATCTTGGCCAGACTTTGCGACAAATGGTCGCTTATTGTTATATATACGCTGAACAAGGCTGGCAAAGAAACAATACGTTTCAAAGAATTGCAGCGTGAAATACCAGACATATCACAAAAAATGCTGACCGCAACGCTTCGCACATTGGAAGATGACGGATATGTCACCCGCACAGTGTACCCAGAAGTTCCACCGAGGGTCGAATATGCGCTGACAGACCGGACATACTCTTTATTGCCACACTTTAACGCACTAATAGAATGGGCTTTGGAGAATATGGACGCTATTCTCAAAGACAGGAGAAAAGCCCAGAAGAAATGACAATATCAAGGCTAAGACAAACAAGCGTATGGGCAACGACAAGACGATATTGATAGCCGACAGCGGGGCGACCAAGACCGACTGGTGCCTGATTTGCGGGCAAAAGACGCTGCGGCGAGTGGTCACGCAAGGGCTGAACCCGTTTCACCTCAGCGATGACGAAATAGCCTGCACATTGACAAAAGAGTTGCTCCCGATGCTCGGCAACGACAAGCCGCATGACATTTTCTTCTATGGCAGCGGCTGTCGGGGCGAACGTGCCAATGACATGCGCCGGCTGCTAAGCGACGCTTTCGGCGGAACGGCGGGCGTGGAAGTGGCGAGCGACATGCTCGGAGCTGCCCGCGCGCTCTGCGGACGCTCGCCAGGCGTGGCCTGCATCATCGGCACGGGCAGCAATTCGTGCCGCTACGACGGGACGGCAATAGTCGATGGCATCCCCGCACTGGGCTATGTGCTCGGCGACGAGGGAAGCGGGGCGGCAATCGGGATAGCACTTGTCAACGCCATATACAAGCGGAGGCTTCCCAACGCTGTGAGAGAGACGTTTGAGCGGGAAACGAGACTGACGCTCAACGACATCCTGCGCCGCACCTACCGCGAGCCACAGCCATCGCGTTTCCTCGCCTCGCTTACCGCGTTCGCAGCCACACACTCTGACGTGGAGGGCGTGGCAAAGGTGGTGGAAGACTGCCTTGCCGACTTCCTGCGGCGTTGCGTGCTGCCACTCAGGCACGCCGACCTGCCCGTAAACGCCATTGGCGGCATAGCGGCCACGTTTGAAAGCGAACTGCGCAAAGCTGCCTGCAAGCTGGGACTGCACGTGGGAAAGGTGGCAAAAAGTCCGATGGAGGGTCTCATCGACTTCCATTCCGACGACGTGGCATAGACGCAAAAGGCTGCGGAGAGGGCTGCGCCAATGCCAGAACGGCGCGGACAAAACTCCGAATTGCATATCCTTTTACGCTCATCACCTCGCCCTTTTAACTCTGCAAAAACTCTTTTCACGCTTTTTCCTTCGTTTGTTCATGCGATATTATTATATTTGCCAGCCAATGAACAGCGCAAACAGGACTATGGAACATACCATAATCGCAGGCCCATGCGTGATTGAGTCGGAAGAACTGCTTGACACCGTGGCGCGTGAAATAGTCAGAATAAACAGCCTTCACGGCACTGACATCATATTCAAGGCTTCTTTCGACAAGGCCAACCGCACGTCATTACACTCTTTCCGTGGCCCTGGCATGGAACGGGGACTGCAAATGCTCGCCGACATAAAGGCTCGCTACGGCCTGCGCATACTCACCGACATACACGAAAGCTGCCAGGCCGCGCCCGCAGCAGAAGTGGCCGACGTGCTGCAAATACCCGCATTCCTCTGCCGGCAGACCGACCTGCTCGTGGCGGCGGCCAAGACCGGGCGCACCGTGAACATCAAGAAAGCACAGTTCCTTAGCGGAAACGACATGCGATACCCCGTGGAAAAGGCACGCGAGGCGGGGGCGACGGATGTCTGGCTGACCGAACGCGGCAATATGTTCGGCTACAACAACCTTGTGGTGGACTTCAGAAATATACCCGATATGCTATCCATCGTGTCTAACGTCATAATGGACTGCACACACAGCGTGCAACGGCCGGGCGGTGCTGACGGCAAAACCGGAGGTGACAGACGCTTCGTGCCGCAAATGGCAATGGCCGCCAAGGCATTCGGAGCAACGGGATGGTTCTTTGAAGTACACCCCGACCCAGACAAAGGACTTAGCGACGCGGCCAACATGCTTGAACTGAGCAAACTCGAAAGCCTCGTGGCAAGGCTCGTGGCAAAGGATTAACAGACAAAGGAAAGCATGAACATGAACGTGAGAGACTACGCCATACAGTGCATAAAGGACGAGGCACAGGCCCTGCTTGAACTCATTCCACAGATTGACGACAACTTCGACCACGCCGTGGAACTGGTTCTTCACTGTCGGGGAAAGGTGATTGTGACTGGCGTTGGAAAGAGCGGACACATCGGCGCGAAAATCGCCGCAACGCTGTCGAGCACCGGCACGCCATCGTTCTTCATCAACCCGCTCGATGTTTATCACGGCGACCTCGGCGTGATGACGCGCGACGACGTTGTGCTGGCAATCTCAAACTCGGGTCAGACAGACGAGTTGCTGCGCTTCATACCAATGCTCCAGCACATGCAGGTGCCCATAATAGGCATGAGCGGCAACCCGAAGTCGCTGCTTGCAAAATACTCCACGTGCCATCTCAATGTGAGTGTGGCCAAGGAAGCCTGCCCCCTCAACCTCGCACCTACGAGCAGCACAACTGCAACGCTCGCCATGGGCGACGCTCTCGCTGTGGCCCTAATGGAGCGGCGGAACTTCCAGCCGAAGGACTTCGCGCAGTTCCACCCCGGCGGCGAGCTTGGGAAGAGGCTGCTGACAACGGCACAAGACGTGATGCGCACGACCGACATGCCTGTGATAACGCCCGAAATGCACCTCGGCGAGGCCATCATCCTCGTGAGCAAAGGCAAGCTCGGACTTGGCGTGGCAGAACGTGACGGCAAAATAGTGGGACTTATCACCGACGGGGACATACGCCGCGCAATGGAGAAATGGCAGGCGCGTTTCTTCGACAAGACCGTGGCCGACATTATGACCACAAGCCCTAAGATTGTCTCGCCGCAGGCACGCATCGCCGAAATACAGAACATAATGAACAGACACAAGATACACACCGTGCTCGTGGCCGACGCAGACAAGCACCTCCTCGGCGTGGTAGACCACTACTCGTGCATGGTTTGACATCTCCGAGGAAAAGAATGACAAGACTGAAAGCGTACCTAACCACATTATTCACGGCCTGCCTGCTGGCCGCAGCCACGACGACAAGAGCCGAAACGAGCGACTCCACCATTGTGGAAGTGCTCCGCGAAAACGGGATAACGTTCACCACAAACAACAGCGTGGTACTGCTCATGTCGGGACAAGAGAAATTCGACGACATGTTCAAGGCCATACGACAGGCCAAAAGCAGCGTCCATCTGGAATACTTCAACTTCCGCAACGACTCGATTGCCTCCCTGCTGTTCGACATTCTGAAACAGAAAGCTGCCGAGGGGGTTGAGGTGAGGGCACTTTTCGACGGGTTCGGCAACGACTCCAACAACCGTCCGCTGAAAAAAGAGCACATCAAGGAATTGCGAGAGAACGGCATTCAAATCTACGAATTTGACCCATTACGCTTCCCGTGGATAAACCACGTCTTCACACGAGACCACCGCAAGATTGTGGTGATTGACGGAAACGTGGCCTATACGGGCGGCATGAACGTCGCCGACTACTATATCAACGGCACGGAAGAGGTCGGCGAGTGGCGCGACATGCACTGCCGGATTGAAGGCGGGGCTGTGAGCCAGCTCCAAATGATTTTCGTCAGGATGTGGAAGAAAGTCACCGGCGAGGACATCTGGGCTCAAAAGTACTTCCGGGCCTACCGTCCTGTGGAGATGAGGGGCCTCACCCCAGACACGACGGAAACCGCAAGGCACAAGATGGTGGGCATAATAAACCGCGAACCGCACACCACGAACAAGATAATACGCACGTTTTACATCAACGCCTTTGACAGTGCGGAGGACTCCATAAAGCTCATCAATCCCTATTTCACGCTCAACCGCAAGCTGAAACGAGCCATCAAGCGAGCCATCAAGCGCGGCGTAAAGGTGGAAATAATGGTGTCTGCGCATAGTGACATACCCTTGACACCCGACTGTGTGTTCTACAACGTACACAAACTGATGAAGAAAGGAGCCGACATCTGGCTCTACCAGCCCGGCTTCCACCACTCAAAGATAATCATGGTCGATGGCCTTTACTGCACCGTGGGCAGTGCAAACCTCAACTCCAGAAGCCTAAGCTGGGACTACGAGGAGAACGCCGTAATCATAGACAAGCCCACAACGCACCAGCTCGACTTGATGTTTGATAACGACAAGAACAAGAGCATCCGCCTCACTCCCGAATATTGGGACGAGTTCCGCACTCCGTGGCAGAAGTTCAGGGGGTGGATGGCACACTTGCTAATGCCGTTCCTTTGAGCAAAAAGTGCCATCCATTTAAACAAAAACATGCGGGCGCGCGGATGACAGAACTTTTGTCGTCCGCGCGCCCGCACTTTTCCAGCACCACAACCAGCATTTCCCGGCAGGCTTTGCTGTCGCATCCACGCTGCCACGAAAGCCGCGCGGATGCTCAAGCAGATTTCTTGTCAAACTTGATGAGCAAGAGACCGATGGCCGTCCACGCCAGTTCGCGCAAGCGGACGATGAGCGCAACGAGGATGCCGGCGTTTGCGCTAAGGGCCAATCCCTTGGCCGACATGAGGAAACCGCCCTCGCGCCCGCCAAACTGCAATGGCATGAAGAACAGCAGGTTGGCAAAGAGCGACGTGAAAGCCAGCATGAGTATGCACTCAACATAGCTTGCATCGGGTTTGACCACAAGCAAAATGAAATATATTTCCAATGCCGATGCCACGCGACAGGCCAGTTCCAAGGCCACGGCAGAAACGAAAACCCGTGGATTCTGATTGTGTAGCGTAGCCACCTGACGGTCTATCGTGGTCAATTGCTCCTTATGCCGCGCAATGAACGCGCCCACACGACGCCTTATACCCGGCAAATGGCGCAGTACGTTCATGCACCTTACGGCTATGCCTTTCTTATATCCTTTCAGGAAAAACCATATAGCAGACATGCACGCCGCACATATCACGGCCAAAAGCACGCCCATTGCGAGGCTGACGGGCTGCGTGGCGATGTACAGGAAGCATGAGAGAAGCCAGAACCAGAAGTGCGAAAAAATGTGGGTCATGGCGTAAAGAATCACCGATGCCGATGCCCTTTCTGTCCCAATGCGCGGCGCAAGTGCCATGATTCGGTAGGGTTCGCCGCCCATCAGACCGCCCGGCGTGGCGTAATTGAGGGCAAATCCCGACACCGTGACCTTGTAAAGCCACATGAAACCTACGTTTTGGGGCCTTTGCCAAGGCTGTCCCGGACTGTCAGCAAAGGTACTTCCGATGATGACATACCACGCCGTGGCGTTGAAGAAATAAAGAAAGAACCACAAGGCGAGCACGGCGAAGAACCAATAGCCAGCCCGCGTAAGTCCGTTCCACACTTCGGCATAGTCGAGTTGCGAAACCATTATGGCCAGCACAGCCAGTCCGAAGACGAAGAAAGCGTTTTGATACTTGCCTTTCATTCCCCTTTCTGCTGCCTGTCCGTATGGCGGCCAGCCTCCCTTGCCCTTGCCGATGCAAAGCGGGTCTTCTCGCTGTCGTCGCGTTTCTCGTGGTAGAGCTTGGGCAACGGATTAGCCGTGGCCTCATCGAATGCGGCTCGATTGCGGAAAATGTCTATGGCGGCGTAGATCGCTTGGCGGAACGACGTGGGGTCGGCGATGCCCTTTCCCGCTATGTCGTAGGCCGTACCATGATCCGGCGAGGTGCGCACAATGGGCAGCCCGGCCGTGAAATTGATGCCCGTATCCGCACCGAGAGCCTTGAACGGAGCAAGCCCCTGATCGTGATACATGGCGAGCACGCCATCGAAGCGTGCGTAAGCACCACTGCCGAAGAACCCGTCTGCGGCATAAGGGCCAAAAGCCTGCACACCGTTGGCTTCAAGGTCGGCTATTGCGGGAGCAATTACGTCGGCTTCCTCGCTGCCAATCACCCCACCATCGCCTGCGTGAGGATTGAGCGAAAGCACAGCTATGCGCGGGTTAGAGATGCGGAAGTCGCGCTTGAGGCTGGTGTGCAGAATGGTAGCTTTCTCCACCACGGCTTCGCGAGTGATGGAGCTTGCCACGTCGCGCAACGGCAGGTGAGTGGTGACCAAGGCCACGCGCAGACCGCCGTTGACCATTATCATCAGCGACTTCGCGCCGCCGCCCACGCGGCTTTCGATGTATTCCGTGTGACCGGGGAAGCCGAATCCCGCCTCCTGCATGTTATGCTTGTTGATTGGAGCTGTCACGAGTGCATCGTAAAGCCCTGCGCCATAGTCGGCCATGGCACGGTCGAGAGCCTTTAACGCAGCCCGTCCTGCATCGGCAGAGGGCTGCCCCACCCCCACTTTCACTTCCTCATCGAACGTAGCGAGCATATTGATGCGCCCGTCCTTGGCCTCGCTGGCATCATGGATGATGCTGAATGAGGCCTCAAAGCCGAACATCTTGCGGTAGTAGGCCGCCACCTTTGGCGAGCCATAGATTATTGGCGTACACAGTTCGAGCATTTCCGGGTCTTCAAATGCCTTCAATATCACCTCATAGCCAATGCCGTTGGTGTCGCCATGAGTTATGGCTATTCTTGTCAGTCTGTCGTCCATGATGTATCGTTGGTTTTATTAATTGTCGGCGGTGGCGATGCCTTGCGTCTTTCCCGCATCGCCCTCCGTCCGTCGAAAGGTCGCGTTTGCCGCTCCCTCCCTTGCCGCAGTGCTAAGCAGTCCGCAGGCAGCCATGATGTCTTGCCCGCGACTTGCCCTGATCGTGGCAAACACGCCGTGCGCCGTGAGATAGTCGCGCATGGCCAGCATGGCATCGTCGGAGGCGGGGTGCAGGTCGGTTCCGGGTATGGAGTGGAAGCGGATGAGGTTCACCCTGCACTTCAGTCCGCTGAGCAGCCTCACGACATCGGCCGCACTGCGGAACGAATCGTTCAGTCCTCCAAACACGATGTACTCGAACGTGAGGCGGCGTTGCCCACTGAAGCCGTGGCGGCGAAGTTTGTCCACCACCTCACGAATGCCCATCATGCGCTCTGCCGGCATGAGGCGGCTTCGCAATTCCGGCCTTGCGGCGTGCAGGCTCACGGCCACATGGCACTCGCTCTGCTCCAACAGGCGGTCGAGCTTTTCGCGAATGCCCACAGTGCTGATGGTGATGCGCCTCGGACTCCACGCGAAGCCATACGCGGCTGTCATCACTTCTGTGGCCCTAAGCACGCTGTCGAAGTTGTCGAGCGGTTCGCCCTGCCCCATGAACACCACGTTGGTGAGGCTGTCGCGCTCCGGCAGAGAGTGAATCTGGTTGAGTATGTCGGCGGCGGTGAGGTTGCCCTCGAAGCCTTGGTGTCCCGTATGGCAGAAGCGGCAGCCCATGCGGCAGCCCACCTGCGACGACACGCAGAGCGTGGCGCGGTCGCCGTCGGGAATGTAGACCGTTTCCACGAGGCGTCCCGAGGCCGTCGGGAAAAGATATTTCACCGTCCCGTCCGATGAGCGCTGGCATCCCACGGGCTGCATTGCGCCCACGGTGCAGACCTCGGCAAGCCTTTCGCGGTTTGCCTTGGAGATGTCGGTCATGGCAGAAATGTCGTTGGAATGCCTCACGTAGAGCCACCGCGCCAGCTGCCGTGCAGTGAACGGAGCCATGCCCAGTTCACCCACCAAAGCAGACAGTTCACCCAACGTCATGCCGAGCAAAACCCGTTTGCCAGCCGTTGCCAACTCTTCGTTCATGCCTCTTGTCGTTTTTGCCTATAATATGCAAAATTACGCAAAAAACACCGAATGGCAAAACAAACGCCAATGTTTTTCTTTGCCTCCTGCATAAGCCCCCATGGCAGAGCACTATCTCTGCCGCCTATATCCTTTTGCGCAAATGATGCCGTGCAAAGCATAAGTGAAACGAGGCAGGTTGCGAAGTTTGCCTCATTGCATATCCGGCACTTCCGCGCCGTTTCCTCTATAATAAAGAAGCGAGGATTCCGACATTCTTTGCCATGTCGGAATCCTCGTGAAGTCCTTTACGCTTGCCAACGCCACTCCGTTCCGGATGCAGCGCATGGCC
>CAZURD010000012.1:0-22870 GCA_964623445.1 uncultured Prevotella sp.
CGGGCGTTTAATGCCTCGTTGCGTCCCAACGGGGCATGTATTGGGGCGCAACGAGGCATCCGTTGCAGACGAAAACAAGTCGGAACGGGGCGAAAAGTAAGTTGTTTTGACATCTTTCGCGGCTTTCGCGCTTCGGTGATAAGTCCCGAAGCAGCCTGCCGCCCCGTTTCCGTTGCTGTTTCGGCGCGGTGTCCTGAAAGGGCTTTTCAGGCAGTTACGTTCGCTTTCTGGGGCACAGGTCGACTCGGTTTAACATAAATCGTTCATCGCCGTGGCCGTTTTTAGGTGGTCACAGATAGGACATCGAATGTCCTTTTTAACGTAAAAAACAATGCATGAATTAGATTTTTGTGCGTCGGCGGCTTTTTGTCCAATAAAATTCCTACCTTTGTTTGTTGGTGGATTCCGACCGCATGACCGCGATGAATACGTCTCGCAGGGTGCGGCGACAGATTCACCCCTTGTGTTTTATGCGAAAACGTAGATTGGCAAAGGCCATATTGCGCATTGTGCTGTGCCTCGTGTTGCTGCCCGTGGTGCTCGTGCTCGTGGTGGGAGCGTTGCTTTACGTCCCCTCCGTGCAGCAGTGGGCCGTGGACAAGGCCGCCTCCGTGGCCTCCGATGCTACGGGGATGGACATCAGCGTGAGGCACATCAGCCTCAAGTTTCCCCTCGACCTCGGCGTGGAGCACGTCAGTGTGGTGAGCCGCGACAGTCTCACGTCGCAGCCCGGCGACACCATAGCTCGTGTGGGGCGTATCGTGATGAGCGTTGGGTTCGACGAGATATTCGACAAGCGGCTAATCGTCAGGACGTTCGACGTGGAGCGCGTCAAGGTGAACACGGGCACGCTCATCTCCTCACTTGCCATTGAGGGCGAGGTGGGCTGGCTGCGGCTGACGAGCCGTCCGGTGGATCTCGGCCGCATGGAGGTACACATGGGCGAGGTGTCGCTGGCCGATGCCAACGTGGAACTTGCCTTGGCAGACACCACCGCCGTTGACACCACCGCCTCGGAGGCCATCCCTTGGACTATATATATAGAAAAGGTGAAGATTGAGCGCACGCGATTCGCCCTCCACACCGCAGGCGACACGATGAGCATCGTGGCGCGTTTGGACACTGTGGAGGCAGAGCGCGGCGTGGTGGACTTGGCGCAGGGCGCGTATTCCGCTGCGTGGCTCGACTGGCACGACGGCGCGCTGGTCATGGACTACAACCACGAGCCGGCCTCCGAGGGTCTTGACCCCAACCACATCGCGCTCTCGGGAGTGAGCCTGCGCGTGGATTCCGTCTATTACAGCGAGCCTTTCACGCAACTCGTGGTCAGTCGGTTTGCCGTGCGGGAAAAGAGCGGACTGGAAATCACCTCGCTGCACACGCCGTTCTTGATGGACACCGTGAGGATGCGGCTGCCGGCTCTTTCGCTGCGCACGCCCGACTCGTCGCTCGACGCAGAGTTCAGCATGGACTTCGATGCTCTTGCCGACAGTGCGCCGGGGCAGCTCTCGGTGAGGATGCTTGCCGCCATCGGCAAGCAAGACATCGCGCTCTTCAGCGGGGCACTTCCGCAGGAGTTCATTCGCCAATACCCCAACCGCCCGCTCACGATACGCGCCTCTGCCGACGGCAATCTGAACCGCCTCGACATAGCGGGGCTTGACGTGAATCTGCCGACGGCATTCCGCCTCTCGGCCAACGGGCACGCCGTCAACCTCATGGATTCGGTGCGCCTCGGGGCGGACATTGCCCTGAAGGCTGCCATCGGCGACGTGGGCTTCGTGCTCGCGCTGGCCGACACCGCCTCCACAAGTGGCGTGGCCATCCCGCAGGGCATAGCCATAGATGGGCGGATAGGTGTCGACGGAGGCCGCTATGAAGCCTCGCTGGAGGCCACCGAGGGCGGGGGCAGGGTGAGTTTCGACGGCTATTTCGATGCCGGGGCGGAGGCCTACCGCGTCAATGCTGACATTGCGGGTCTTGACCTGAGCCACTTCCTGCCGCAAGATTCGCTGGGCACGGTCTCCGTGAGGGTGGAGGCCGAGGGCAAGGGGTTCGACTTCCTTTCGCCGCAGACGCGCCTTCAGGCGCGGGCGGAACTTGACAGCCTGCGCTATGGCTCGCTGCCCATCGACTTGCTCGCCCTCCAGGCCAGTGTGGCGGGAGGCAAGGCGCGGCTCCGGCTGACGAGCGACAACGCCCTGCTGCGGGGCAGCGTGGGAGGCGATGCGCTTCTGTCGCCATCTGCCGTGAAAGCCACGCTCACCGCCGACATTACCCAAGCCGACCTCCAACGCCTGCGGCTGACAGACTATGACTTCGCCCTTGCCGGCAGTATGCACGCCGACATGGCTTCAGACCTCGGGCAGAGCCACAGTCTCTCGGCTCTCGTCGACGGCCTGACGCTGACCGCCGGGGACAAAAAATACCATCCGAAAGACCTCACCTTGAACCTCGCCACCACGCCGGACACCACGTGGGCCGTGGTGAGCAGCGGCGACCTGCACATCGACATGGCCGCAAGCGGGGGCTACGAGACGCTCCTTGCGCAGGTGCAGGACGTGACCACCGAGCTGGACAGGCAGATGCGGGAGCGCGACATAGACCAGACCACGTTGCGGCAGACGCTGCCCACGGCGCGCTTCAGGCTGGCGAGCGGGAGCGACAACCCCGCCGCCAACTTCATGAAGGCGCAGGGCGTGGCCTTCGCCGACCTGTCCGTGGACTTCAATTCGTCGCCCGCCACAGGCGTTGTGGGCGATATGCACCTGCTGTCGCTCGTGGCCGACAGCGTAATGATTGACACAATCAACTTTCACATAGCCCAAGGCTCACGCACGCTGGTGAACTTCCGCAGTCAGGTGCGCAACGCCCCGGGACACCCGCAGCTGGCGTTCAACGCCTTGCTCCGTGGCACTCTCTACGACCGTGGGGCAGCCATAGGCATCGACTACTACGACGGCGAAGACAGCCTTGGAGTGCGTATCGCCGCCAATGCCGAGGTGAAGGACAGCGGCATCATAGTCCACCTCGCCCCGGAACGCCCCGTGCTGGCCTACAAGAGCTTTGTCCTCAACAAGGACAACTACATCTTCCTCGGGCGCGACAAGCGCGTGTGGGCCAACGTTGACCTTGCCGCCGACGACGGGACGCGCATCACCGCAAGTTCCGACAAGAGCGTTAGGAGAATGCTTCAGGACATCACGCTTACGCTGCAACGCATAAAGCTCGACGAGATTGCTTCGGTAGTGCCCTACGCTCCCGACGTGGAGGGCACTCTCGGCGGCAGTTTCCGGGTGGTGGTGGACAGTCTTGAACGCCTCGCCCTGCTTTCCTCGCTCACCGTCGACAGCCTTGCCTTGGAGGGCAACAGGCTCGGCGACATCGGAAGCAGGTTCGCCTACCTGCTCGATGACGAGCACGGACACACCGTCGAAGCCCACATCGTGCGCAACGAGGTTGAAGTGGGGACGCTCCGGGGCACTTACGACGACACGGGCGACGGCTACCTCAACGCCAAGTTCAAGATGACGCGCTTCCCGCTCTCGCTCGCAAACGGCTTCGTCCCCGACCGCCTCGTGGGCATGAGGGGCTACGGCAACGGCGACCTCGAAGTGAAAGGGTCGCTGGGTGCGCCCATCGTGGACGGGCAAATAAAGCTCGACTCGGCGCACTTGGTGAGCGTGCCATACGGCATCAATATGCGCATGGACGACGACCCCGTGCGAATCGTGAGTTCCAACCTGCTGCTGGAAAACCTCACCATGTACTCGCCAAATGATGACCCGCTGTCGATGAACGGCAACATCGACTTCTCAAACCTCGACAACATCGGCCTCAACATCACCATGAGGGCGAATAACTACCAGCTCATCGATGCCAAGAAACGCCGCCGCTCGGTGGCATACGGCAAGGCATTCGTCAACTTCTTCTGCAACATAGGAGGCACGCTCAACATGATGCGCGTGCGCGGACAGCTCGACGTGCTCGGCACAACCGACCTCACTTACGTGCTGACCGACTCGCCGCTCAGCACCGACGACCAGCTGAAAGACCTCGTGACGTTCACCGATTTCCGCGACACCACGCACGTGGAAGTGGCGCACCAGCCGCTCGGGGGAATCGACATGCAGCTCTCCTTGAACATTCAGGAGGGGGCGAGGGTGAAGTGTGCGCTCAACTCCGATGAGTCAAACTACGTGAGCCTGGAGGGTGGGGGCGAGCTGCGGATGTCGTATGACCCGATAAACGACCTCCAGCTCACGGGACGCTACACCGTGACGGAGGGCGAAATGAAGTATGCCCTGCCCGTGATACCGCTGAAGACGTTCACCATCAAGGAAGGAAGCTACGTTGAATTTGCGGGGGAAGCCATGAACCCGCGCCTCAGCATAGAGGCCACGGAGGAGGTTAAGGCATCGGTGTCATCGTCGGACGGCTCCTCGCGCACGGTGCTTTTCGAGTGCGGGGTGAAAGTGACGCAGACCCTGAGCAACATGGGACTGGAGTTCACGCTTGACGCGCCGGAGGACATGACGCTGAAGAACGAACTTGCGGCAATGAGCACCGAAGACCGGGGAAAGGTGGCCGTGACCATGCTCACCACGGGAATGTACATCGGGCAAGGCTCTTCCGGCTCGTCAGACTTCTCGATGAACAGTGCGCTCAACTCGTTCCTGCAAAGCCAAATTAACAACATCACGAGCAGTGCGATGAAGTCCATCGACCTGAGCGTGGGCATGGACCAAAGTTCCGATGCCACTGGCAACACCACAACCGACTACTCTTTCAAGTTCGCCAAGCGTCTGTGGAACAACCGCGTGAACTTCGTCATTGGCGGAAAGATTTCGAGCGGGTCGAGCAACTCGGTCACGAACAACGACGACGGCTCTTTCATCGACAACGTGTCGCTTGAATATCGCCTTGACGCAACGTCCATGCGATATGTCAAGCTGTTCTACGACAAGACTGCCGACGACCTGCTCGAAGGACGGATAACGGAGTATGGCGCGGGCTTCGTGTGGAGAAAGAAGCTCGACCGCCTCAACGACCTGTTCCGACTGCGTTCCAACAAGTTCGTTGCGCTGCCCGAAAGGCGCGACTCTACACAGCAAGAAAAAGCCCAATGAAGAAAAAAGGATGGCACGCTGCGGCTCTCGCCGCAATGCTCTCGCTTGCCCTCGCCCTCGCGGGATGCTCCACTACGAGCAACCTCCCGGACGGCGAGCAGCTCTACATAGGCACAAAAAAGACCATCTACACCGACACAATCAACGATGCCGGGTTCGCGGCTGTGGTCGATGAGGTGGAGGCTGCGCTGGCCTGCCCGCCAAATGGCTCGCTGCTCGGCAGTTCAAGCCTGCGCAGTCCCATACAGATTGGCCTGTGGGTGAACAACAAGTATGCGCGTTCGAGGTCGAAGTTCGGGCGTTGGATGCGCACCACTTTCGGCCGCCAGCCCGTACTCCTTAGTGCGGTGAACCCCGAAATGCGAGCCGCAGTGGTGAAAAACCTGCTGCGCTCGAACGGTTATTTCGATGCGGAAGTGAACTACGAGGTGCTCAACGGGAAGAACCCAAAGACGGCACGGCTGCAATATGTCATCTCGCGGAACCGCCTTTACACCATAGACACGCTGCTCTACGTGGGCTACGAGCCGGAAACCGACAACCTGATAAGGCAGGCTGGGCCGCAGGCGAGCCTCGTCAAGAGCGGCGACCCGTTCTCGCTGGCCAACCTTGAGGCAGAGCGCAACCGCATAAGCGAGCTGTTCCGCAACAACGGTTACTACTACTACAACGCCAGTCTGTCGGCGTTCGTGGCCGACTCGGTGTCGAATCCCGGAACGGTGGAAGTACACATGCAGCCCGTGACAGGAATGCCCGAACTGTCGAAACGCAAGTGGTATCTCGGAAAGCTGCGCGTGGAACTGCGCCGGACGGTCGGCGATAGGCCGACGGACACCATCTCCCACCGCTATCTCTCCGTATGTTACAGCGGCGAAAAGCCGCCAATCAGGCCGAGGGCGTTGCTCCGCGACCTGAAGCTCATCCCCGGGCAGCTCTTCAGTCAGGCCAACTATCAGGAGTCGTCGAACATCCTCAACAGCCTCGGACTGTTCAGTCAGTCGTCGTTCGTGTTCACCCCGAGAGACACGTCGGCCACTTGCGACACGCTCGACATGACGCTGCAATGTGTTTTCGACAAACCCTACGACGTGTCGATAGAGGCAAACTACAAGTTGAAGAGCAACGACCGCACAGGCCCCGGCCTCGTGCTTGGACTGACAAAGCGCAACGTATTCCGTGGAGGGGAGAAGCTGACCGTCAACCTGCGCGGCTCCTACGAGTGGCAGACAGGCAGCCGCGCCGACGGGAACAGCTCGCGCGTGAACTCCTATGAATATGGCGCAGACTTCTCGATAGAATATCCCCGCATAGAAGCCCCGTTCGGGTGGTTCAGCCGCAGGCGTTTCCCCCAGCCGCCATCGACGCTCTTCACAATCTCGGGCAACGTGCTCAACCGCGCCGACTACTTCAAATTGGTGACGTTCACGGCAGGCGTTACGTACAAGTTCCGCACGTCCTCCAACTCGATTCATGAGTTCAGCCCGTTCCTTCTCGACTATAACTACCTGCAACACACCACTGCCCGCTTCGATTCGATTATGAACGCCAACCCCGCCATATACGTTTCGATGCGCAACCAGTTTGTGCCCAAAATCAAGTACACTTACAATTACGTCAGTCCCGCGTCGTATCGCAACCCTATCTCGTGGGAATTGACGCTAACGGAATCGGGAAACCTGCTCTCGCTAATATATATGGCGGCGGGAAAAAAGTTCAATGAGAAGGAGAAAGACCTCTTTGGCAACCCCTTTGCCCAATTCCTCAAGGTCAGCACCAGCCTGCGCAAGACGTGGAGCATGGGCGAGAAGTCGCAGCTTGTGGGGCACATTGCGGCGGGCGTGCTCTGGGCTTACGGCAACTCCGATCGTGCGCCATACGCCGAACAGTTCTACGTTGGCGGCGCAAACAGCATCCGTGCATTTACAGTGAGGAGCATAGGCCCGGGCAAGTACGTCGCGCCGTCCTCTGAATACTCATACCTCGACCAGACGGGCGACATCAAACTCGAGGCCAATCTCGAATGGCGTTTCAACCTGTTTGGCAGCCTTTACGGTGCGCTCTTCCTCGATGCGGGCAACATCTGGCTGATGAAGAAGGACGAGGCGCGGCCGGATGCCGAGTTCCGCTTTGATTCGTTCTACAAGCAGATAGCCACGGCCACGGGCTTCGGACTGCGCTACGACCTCGACTTCTTCGTGCTCCGCCTCGACCTCGGCATTGGCATCCACGTGCCATACGAGACGGGCAAGAGTGGATACTACAACATTCCGAAGTTTAGCGACAGCCTCGGTTTCCATTTCGCCATAGGCTATCCGTTCTGAATCCGCCGTCATCTGCCCACCAATGACGGGGCGATTCCGCCCTTGCCTCCCAGCCATGCAATCATGGCACGGCTCTTTTCGTGACGCTGACGACTTTCCCGTCGCGCCATTCCATGTCTATTTCGTAGCCGCCGCGTATGCGCAGGCCTTTCACGCAGCCGCTTGGCCATGCGTCGGGCAGTGCCGGCAGCAGTTCGATGCTGTCGCGGTGGCTTTGCACGAGCATTTCGCAGATGCCGGCTGCGCCGCCGAAGTTGCCGTCGATCTGGAACGGCGGGTGAGCATCGAAGAGGTTGGGGTAAGTGCCGCCAGCCCCTCGCCCCACTTTCTCGGGACTGTCGTCGGGGCTGACGTAAGCCAGCAGGCGGCGCAGTGCGGCGTAAGCACGGTTGCCTTGGTGCAGTCGTGCCCAAAGGTTTATGCGCCAGCCTGTGCTCCATCCCGTCGTCTTGTCGCCGCGAAGCAGTAGCGACCGTTCGCAGGCGGCCATGAGAGTGGAGTCGGTGATGTGCGTTCCGGGAAAGAGACCGATGAGGTGCGACTGGTGGCGGTGCGTCGGTTCGGCATCATCCCAATCGTAATACCACTCTTGCAGGTTGCCCTTTCGCCCCACCTTGTAGGGCGCGAGCCGTTGCATGGCGGCGTGGCAGCTGTCTTGCAGGGGCTTGTCCACGCCGAGGACGGCGGCTGCCGAGGCCGTGTTGGCGAGCAGTTCGCGTATTATGGCGAGGTCGGCCGTTGCCCCATACAGCGTTGCCCCGTGGTAGCCGTCGGGCGCGATGTACACGTTTTCGGGCGACGTGCTTGGCGCGGTGAGCAGTTCCCCCGCCTTGTTCGGGTTTTCCGTGAGCCATGCGAGGCAGAACTCGGCCGCCCCGCGCATAAGCGGATATGCCGTGGAACGCAGGTAGAGCGTGTCGAGCGAGAAGCGGTAGTGCTCCCAGAGGTTCATGGTTAGCCACGCCCCGCCCATGTTCCAGTTCGCCCACTTGGGGCTGTCCTTGCCCTCGCCCACGGGGTTTGCCATTGCCCAAAGGTCGCTGTTGTGCCCCGCGCACCAACCTTTCTCCACGCCGTAGAACAGCCGTGCCACGTGGCTGCCGTTCTTGGCGAGTGCCTGTACGAAGCCCGTGAGCGGCTCGGCCATCTCCGGCAGGTTGGCCACCTCGGCGAGCCAATAGTTCTCTTCAAGGTTGATGTTCATCGTGTAGTTGCCCCGCCACGGCTGCCACGGCTTCACAGCCCACAGTCCTTGCAGGTTGGCCGGCACGCCGCTGGTGCGCGAGCAGCTTATGAGCAAGTATCGGCCATACTGCATGTAGAGCGTTTCGAGGTAGGCGTTGGCCTCCCCTTTGGCCGTGTAGTCGCACAGTTGCTGTTCGGTTGTGCGCGTGGTGTCGGGCGTTGCGCCGGCGAGTGCGAGCGAGAAGCGTGCGAACAGCGAGCGATAGTCGCAGACGTGGCGTTGTCGCATCTCGTCGTATGTGAGGTTAAGGGTGTGCCATGCGTCGTCGGCGGCCTGCTCCACGTAAGGCGCGGCTTCGCGGACGGGATGTCGCAGTGCCCCGTTGAAGCTCGTTTGGTTGACGAAATATATTGTCGCCCTGCGTGCGCCGCTGATGGATATGGCCGTGTCGCCAAGCGCGGTGGTCGTCCCTCCGTCGGTCACCACGCGCATTATCGAGCAGAAATGCACGCTGTTCATCGCGTCGTCGTCGGCTCGTCCCGTCATGGTGAGCTGTCCTTGGCCGTTGGCTCTTGTCGAGTGTGGCACTTGCGAGGCCAGTGCCACGTCGCAGTTGATTGTGCCCGTGCCCTCGGCCGATATGCCGATGGCCACCACGCGGTCGGGCGCCGACGCGAAATATTCGCGCCGATAGGTGGTCGCCCCGCGTCGGAACGTGTCGTGGCAAATAGCGCTGTCTATGTCGAGCCAGCGTCGGTAGCCCGTGGCGGGCAGGTCGTTGCGGTCGGTTATGACCATCGTGGCCAGTGGCCGGTAGTGCGCTGAGTTGTGTCCTTGCACATATCGTTGCAGCGAATCGGCCAAAGCGTAGTCTTCCGCGAACAGCGCGCGGCGTATTTCGGGAATCCATCGTGCCGCCCCCTCGCCCTCGGTGGAGTCTACGGGCGTTCCCGTCCACAGCGTGATGTCGTTGAGGAAGATTGTATCGCGGGCTGTGCCGCCATACACCAGTGCCCCCAGTCGGCCGTTGCCGATGGGGAGCGACTGTTCAAAATAAGAGGCAGGAGTGTCGTACCACAGCCGCAATGGCGGCTGTTCGATGGCAATCAACTGTGCTGGGAGGGCGAGGCAGGGGAGTAATAAGGCTTTTCTCATGTGGAAGGAATGAAGCTGGCGAGGGCAGGCAGAGCCGTTATGGATGGGTGAAGAGAGTGGGGCGGGAGGCCGGCGCAGGCTGTCCGCCGGCTTATACGATGGGCAGTGAGATGCCGTTTATCTTCTGATAAGCGTCGAGCGCGTAGACATCGGTCATGCCGCTGATGTAGTCTATCACGGCCATGATGCGTGTTTCGAGCGACGGCGACCACACGTCGTACTGGTTGCTCACGCGTTCCATGAGTTGCTTGGAGTAGTAACGGTCGGGGTGCAGGGCTGCATCCACCATCTTCTCCATTAGCGTGTGCATGATATGATAGCCCGAAAGCTCCACGTCGAGCACAGGCTTGCTGCGGTAAATGCGGCTTTGCGATATGTCCATGCAGTCGTTGTAGGCGCGCTTCATGTCGTCGTTCGTGTGGTTGATGAGGCTGCCCTCGAACGTGCCGGCGAGGATTTCGTCCTGCGATTCGATGAACACCCGCACGCATTCCGCCTCCAGTCGCCCTATGGCGCAGGAGCGCATGTAGACCACGCGCTCGTTGTCGTCGGTCAGTCCCTCGTTGGCGATGCGCCGGTGGATTTCCTTTTGCTCCCCCTCGTCGAAGAACCCGAGCAGCAGCCGGCTCGTCTCTTCGTAGGAAAGGATGCGCAGTTTGAGTGCGTCCTCAATGTCCATGATTTCATAGCAGATGTCGTCGGCGGCCTCCACGAGCAGCACGAGCGGGTGGCGGGCGTAGCGTGCGGGCTGCCCCGGGGGCGAAAGGCGTTCCATTCCCATGTCGTTGGCAATGCGTTCAAACACCTCCCGCTCGCTCTCGAAGAATCCGAACTTGCCCTTTTTGCCCGCGAGCAGCGACGAGTAGGGATATTTCACGATGGCGGCCAGCGTTGGATAGGTCATAACGAAGCCCCCTTGGCGTCGCCCGCAGAAGCGGTGGGTGAGCAGTCGGAAAGCGTTGGCGTTGCCCTCGAAGTGGGTTATGTCGCTCCAGAAAGTCTCGCTCACCATCGTTTTCACCTCCTGCCCAGGGCCTTCGGTGAAGAACGTTTGCATGGCCTTTTCCCCGGAATGGCCGAAAGGCGGGTTGCCCATGTCGTGCGCAAGCCCCGCCGCCGCCACGATTTGGCCTATTTCGCGTATGCCCGCCGCTTCCAGCGTGTGGTCGCGCTCGGCCAATGTGCGCCCCACGTCAGTCCCGAGCGACATTCCCACGCTCGCCACTTCAAGGCTGTGGGTGAGGCGGTTGTGTACGAAAACGCTGCCGGGCAGGGGGAACACCTGCGTCTTGTTTTGCAGACGGCGGAACGGAGCGGAGAAAATCAGGCGGTCGTAGTCGCGCTTGAACTCCGTGCGTGCGTCGTGGCGTGTGCTGTGGCGGTGCTCCTGCCCCAGCCGCTTGTTGGTCAAAAGTCTATCCCAGTGCATCATGTCACGCTGCAAAAGTAATGCTTTTTTTACTTAAAAAGCTACATTGTGATGCCAAAACGCTGGCCATTACGATATTAATGGCTACTTTTGCACCTTGATATAAAAGGCACATACAACGATGGTCAACATAAAAGTGATTAACAAGGGCGGCCAGCCGCTGCCCGCGTATGCCACCGAACAGAGCGCGGGTCTTGACCTGCGTGCCAGCCTCGATGCTCCCGTGACGCTCCGCCCAATGGAGCGCAAGCTCATAGGCACGGGCCTATACATCGAGCTTCCCGAAGGATTCGAGGCGCAGGTGAGACCCCGCAGCGGCCTCGCCCTGCGCCACGGCATCACCGTGCTCAACTCGCCAGGCACCATCGATGCCGACTACCGTGGTGAAATAATGGTGCTTCTCGTCAATCTGTCCTCCGAACCGTTCACTGTTGCCGATGGCGAACGTATCGCGCAGATGGTGGTTGCCCGCCACGAGAAGGCGCATTTCGTGCCCACCGACACCCTCGGGCAGACGGCGCGTGGCGAGGGCGGATATGGTCATACAGGCTTGGATTGAGGCATGAGGCACGCAAAGACACTTGCATTGGCCGTCGTGGCCATGTTTTCCGTAACGTTGGCGGCACATGCCGAGGGCGACGGATACGGACGTTACGACGAGCTTTTCCTTGAGGCCGTGATGCAGCGGGAGAAAGGCAACGCCGACGCTGCTTTCGACCTGCTGCGCCGTTGCATAGAGATTGACCCCTCGGCAGCCGAGGCTCACTACTACATTGCGCAGTATTACATGGCGATGCGCGACAAAGGCACGGCCCTTGCCGAGTTCAAGCGGGCGGCAGAACTGGCCCCCGACAATGCCACCTACCTTGAAACGCTCGCACAGGCCTACGTGAACACCGGGGAATATGCCGATGCCGTGGCCACGCTCGAAAAGCTGTTGGAGGCCGACGGCAGCCGCGACGACATCCTCGAAATGCTCACGCAGCTCTATCATCAGCTGGGCGACTACGCCAACACCATACGGACGCTCGACCGTCTCGAACTGCTTCTCGGACGAAACGAACGCCTCTCCCTCGCTAAGAGCGAGATATATACCCTCCAGGGTGACCGCCAGGCTGCCGTGGACGAGGTGAGGCGGCTCTCCGAACAATATCCCAACGACCTCAATTATAGAGGTATGCTCGGCGACGCGATGCTCGTCAACGGTCAGGAAGACAAGGCTCTCGCCATCTACGAGGAGATACTTGCGGAAGAGCCGGGCAACGGTCGCGCCCAGATGTCGATGCGCACATACTACAAGCAGCGCGGCGACACGGCGCAGGCCAATGCGATTACGATGGATTTGCTGCTCAATCCCTCCGTCGACAATGATACGCGAACCAACCTCCTGCGGCAGGAAATATCCGAAAACGAGAAAGCCGGGGGCGATAGCACGAAGATATTGGCCTTGTTCGACAGTCTCCTTGCGCGGCCGTGGGCATCGAGTGACATGGCCATACTGTGCGCAGTATACATGGAACTGAAGCAGATGCCCGACTCGGCAACGAAGCCCGTGTTCACGCTCGCACTGGCAAAATCGCCCGACAATGCCTTCGTGCGCCTGCGGCTCGTGAACCAGGCGTGGCTTGCCGATGACTTGCAGGAGGTGGTGCGCCTGTGCAAGGAGGCGCGGCAATACAATCCCGAGGAGATGGGTTTCTACTATTATGAGGGCATTTCGCACTTCCGTCTTGGCGAAAATGACGCTGCCCTCGAGGCGTTCCAAAACGGAATAGGGGTCATCGACAGCGAGAGCGACCCCGACATCGTGTCCGACTTCTATGCTGTCATGGGCGACATACTCTTCGACAAGGGTGACGCTGCCGCCGCATACGCCGCCTACGACTCCTGCCTGCAATGGAAAGGCGACAACATCGGGTGTCTGAACAACTATGCTTACTACCTCTCCGTGAACGGCGACAGCCTCGACAAGGCCGAGGCGATGAGTTACCGCACGGTGAAGGCAGAGCCGGAGAACGCCACTTACCTTGATACTTACGCATGGGTGCTCTTCCAGCAAGGGCGATACAGCGAGGCACGGATATACATCGACCAAGCCGTTAAAAACGACACTGACAGCAGTGCGGTGATAACGGAGCACGCAGGCGACATCCACGCCCTGTGCGGCGACATCGAACAAGCCGTCGAACTGTGGCGCAGGGCTGCCGCAAAAGACCCTGACAACAAGCTCCTCGCGCGGAAAATAAGGCAACGCCGCTACTTGAAAGAGTAGCCGGGCAGGCGAATCGAGAGCCTTAACAGAGAGGCGGAAGCATTGCCGAGGGGAACGAAGTCTGCCAGCCGGCGTTTGAAAAGTTGCCTGAAGATGCACCGCCGGGGATGGACAGACATCCCATCGCGGCGTTGGTCATGTCGCCGTATTGTCTTGACATGCTTTAAAAATCGTGACGATGAGAAGACTACAATCCATAGCTTTTGCTTTTGCCGCAGCAGTTCTTGCGCTGACCGTGGCAGGCTGCCGCTCGCAGCGTTCGGCAAGTTCGGACGGCGGGACGGCGGCATCGATGGTCGACAACGAGGCTTTCGTGGCGCGAACCAAGTCCGCCAACGAGCGCGGAGCGGCCTGCCTCACGGCCAAGATGAAAGTGAAGCTCGCCGTGGGCGGGCAGGACTTGTCGCTGTCGGGAAGTCTGCGCATGAAGCGGGGCGAGGTGGTGAGGCTGCAACTCGTGGCTCTCGGTTTCGTCGAGGCGGCGCGCATAGAGCTTACGCCCGACTATCTAATGGTGATGGACAGAATCAACAGGCAGTATGTCCGCGTGCGCTACGACGAGGTTGACTTCCTGCGCGATGCCGGCATAGGCTTCGCCGCGTTCGAGGCACTCTTTTGGGACGAGCTGTTTTGCCCCGGCACGGACAGCCTCACCGATTCCGACTTCGACAAATACACGGCCTATGAGGCCGGCACCGACGTGGCATTGCTGATGGAGCGGGGCGGCATTGCCTACCGCTGGATGGCCGACGGACGCGACGCGCACATCAAGACGGCCAACGTGCGCTACCGCGACACGAAGCGTGGCGACACTCAGCTCACGTGGCACTACGATGAGTTCCAGCCCATCGATGGTGGGGCGACGTTCCCGACGCAGAGCAAAATCACCGTGGCCACGCCGCGCCACAGCCTCAAACTCGACATGACGCTCGGCAGCATAAGCCACGACAGCAGCTGGGAAACCACCACCACGCCCTCGTCGCGCTATCGTGAGGTGAAGATCGACGAAGTGTTGGACATGATAAAGAATCTCTGAACAGCCGTATGCACACCGTGACAACCATATTGCGCACCCTCCTCATCGCCCTCGTGATGGTTGCCGTGCCCGCCGGCGCACAGACTTCCAATACGAAGCAAAAGGCCAAGACCACTGCCACCAAAAAGAGCCAGCCGGCCAAGAATACGCAGACGAAGAAGCCGGCTACCATCTCCGGGCTGAAGAACGAGCGGGCGCAGGTGAAGAAAAACATTGCCACGCAGGAACAACGCCTGCGCAACAACGAGCGCGACGTGAAGAAGCGGTTGCAGGAACTGGTGATTATCAACGGCGAGATAAAGGGCAAACGCAAGACCATCGACTCGCTGCGCGTCTGCATCAAGGCCACCGAGGCCGACCTTTCGCGCCTCGGAAGCAACATCGCCGAACTCGAACGCGAGCTTGCAGACCGCAAGGAAAAGTACGTGAAGTCGCTGCGATACATGCACCGCAACCGCTCCATACAGACGCAATTGATGTTCATCTTCAGTGCCAACACGCTCTCGCAGATGTACCGCCGTATGCGCTTTACCCGCGAGTATGCCGCCTACCAGCGTGCGCAGGGCGAGGCCGTCAAGGCCAAGCAGGAGCAGTTGGAGGAGGCGCGGCGGCAGATGGCCAGCCTGAAGCGGCGGCAGAGTGCCCTCCTTGCGCGCGGAGTGGAGGAGCAGGGGCAGCTCGAAAGCCGCCAGCAGGAGCAGGAGAGCATGGTTGCCTCGTTGCGCAAGCAGCAGAAGGACATTCAGAAAGTGATTGCCGAGCAAAAGAAGCGCGATGCCGAAATCAACGCCGAAATCGACCGTCTCGTGGCCATTGAGGTGGAAAAGGCGCGCAAGCGTGCCGAGGAGGAGGCCGCAAAGCGCAGGGCTGCCGCTGCCAAGAAAGAGGCTTCGGACGGCACTTCGTCGTCGACGAAGACTGAGGAGAAGTGGAATACCAACCTCGATGCCGCCGACCGCAAGCTCTCTGGCAGCTTTGCCAGCAACAAGGGGAAGCTGCCCATGCCCGTGACGGGTTCCTATCGCATAGTGAGCCATTACGGAACGTACAATGTCGACGGGCTGAAGAATGTGCAACTCGAAAACAAGGGCATCGACATTCTCTGCCGTCCCGGGGCTAAGGCGCGCTGCGTGTTCGACGGTGAGGTGACGGCCGTGGTCAATGCGGGCGGCACTACGGGCGTGATGGTGCGCCACGGCAGCTACATCTCCGTATATTTCAACCTTTCCACCGTCAGCGTGAAGCGCGGGCAGCACGTCACTGCCCGTCAGGTGCTTGGCACGGTGGGCAATGATAACATTCTGCAATTCCAGTTGCGCAACGAGCGCACGAAGCTCAATCCGGAGTCGTGGCTTGCGAAATGACGCAGCGCGGATTAGGTGTTGGCTTGTGGCGATGTGCGTTTTTCCCTGCGATGCAGCAGTCCTCGCGGTGGCATGTGATGCCCATTGGGGCACACGGGGATAGCCCCGCCACAGTCATGGCGGCTGCCGCGCCTTGGCAAGTCGCAGCATAAGCCCCATGACCGCGCGGCGGCAGACTTATGATTTTCCTCTCTCAGAATATTTGGAACTTCAGTCCGAGCGACAATCCGAATATTTCCCAGAACCCCATGTGGCAGTCTTTTACGGCCTGGCGTATATAAATGTCACACGTGCTGACTTCGTAAAAGGCCGTGACGCTTTTCACAAACTTGCGCTTGTTCTGCGGCAATTCATACTCAACGCGCTGCCCCACGAACACGTTTATGCGTATCTTGCTGGACATATACTGGTAGTAGTTCTCGGGGTAGCGGCCAGGTTGTTTCCTCCAGAACTCATGTCCGAACACCGTGTTGAAGTAGATGCCGCACGACAGCGGCTCCACCGCCCACCCGTTCTTCACGTACAGGCTCCACGGGATGAAGTTTTCCTTCAGCGTCATCGTCATCTTCGTCCTCGAACTGCGGTATTTCGGCAGCACACCAAATAGCAGATGCGTCTCCCATTGCTTGCGCCGGCCGTATTCCCAGCCCATGCCTGCGGACAGCATCCCCATGTTTCCGGCATACTGAATCACCGTTTGCGTGGGGATTAGGCTTTCCCACTGCCGACGGTAGCGGTGTACGCGCTTGTCATACTTGCTCGTCGCCGTGTCGGCCTTTTCCAAAACGTCGTCGCCCTTTGCCGTCACGGCAGTGCCGATGGCCACGCAAGAGTCTCCCACGTCGCACCGGATGGTGTCGGCGGCTGTGCCCGTGGCCGTTGTGGCAAGGGCAAGCGCGAGGCTAAAAGTAAACGATTTCATAGTCGTAGCCATCGGGCGTGATTGTAAAAAGGTGATAGGAACGGTCTTCGGCGCAGTCCACTCCGTAGTACATCACGCCGTCGTTGAAGATGTCTTCCGCACTGATGCGGTGGTCGTGGCCTTTCACGCAGAACAAGAGACCGGGGAAAGACCTAACGTAGTAGCTGAAAGGGCGGGCTACGTTGTTGTTGAACTGGTCGCTGTATGGGCAAGCGTGCATACAGATGATGGTGCGGTCGAAGTCGGCCGAGTCTGCCGTCATCTGCTCCTCCATGTAGTCGAAGTTGGGCACGGAGGCCATGTAGTCATATTCCAGTGCATTGGTGTTGATGCAGACGAACTTGATTCTTGCCGCTATGAAGCTGAAGTTGGTGTCGCCATACATCGCCGTGTAGCACTCGTCGCCCGTCCCGAGGCAGTCGTGGTTGCCGAGCAGGGCCACGTAGGGCATGTTCAGCTTGCTGAGAAAGTCGCGTGCCCAGACATATTCTTTGGTCGTTCCGGTGTCGGTGAGGTCGCCGAGGTGAACCACAAAGTCGGCCACGCCCTTGCTGTTGATGTCCGACACCATTTCGTCGGTCTCCGTGTACCATCCGTGGGTGTCGGAGATGAACGCCACGTGGAGCGTGTCCTTGTCGGCGCATAGAGCCTCGATGCGAGACATCTGTTGGCGGTTGATGTCGTCGTCGCCGCTGAACCGCACGTCATAGGGGTGGTAGTCGAACACGTCCTCGCACCCTGTTAGCGTGGCGCACAGCATTGCGAGGCAGGCAGAGGCAGCGAGTGCGGGGGATGGTATGCGTCTTTTCATGCTTGCGAAGTTAGCAACAAAAGCAGAAAAATTTCCGGCTTGCAAAAGTTTTCACCGGAAATTGCGCAAAAAAGGACATCCTTTTTGTACACAATGCAGCCCGTGACGATGACTTTTAGGACATTTCCTGCATGGCTTTGCCACACGGACTGCCCCGCACAGCGGGAAAGGCCATTGCCGCCCGTGGCGTGCATGGAAAAGTCGATGGTGCGCTGTTAAATCATCGCCTCGTTTCCGTAATGCACTAAAAATCAATGTCGTATATTGCTCTTGGCCGTGTTCTACATATCAATGAAACGGAAAGTGCAGGCCAATGCAAATGCGCTCCTGCGGGAAAACGTGCCTCGTTGCCCGGCAATGGGGCATTAAATGGAGCGCAATTAATGCCTCGTTGCACTCCATTTAGGCATCTAATTTCCGGCATTAAATACAAAAAGGACATTCGGCGTGATTCCGCTCCGCACGCATGCTCCGTCTGGTGGCTGCATCGTCGACATTCATTTCACGGAGAGGGAATGCGGTTTGGCAATGAGAGACGAAAATCTTCGCTTTCCATTTCTCATTGCGCTCACCTTTCACTATATTTGCAGTGCGCAAGAAAAACGCGGGCCATGCGGGCACGCCGTGCCTGCGACATAGCCAATTACACCTAAAACGAACATAGCATGAAGATAACGTTTAGTCTCGATTACCACACATCTTTCGGCGAGACTCTGGTGCTCAACGTCATCACTGGCGGCAAGCCGCAAGCCCACGCCATGACCACGACAGACGGGCGGCTGTGGACTCTGGAGCTTCGCCCGGCGCAACGGACAACTGTCCTTATCGAATATTTCTACACCGTGGAGCGCAGCGGGCGTGAGTGGCGCAGGGAATGGACTTCCGTGCCCCACCGCTTGGAACTGGCCGACACGCGGGCGGCCTGCTATTTCGCGAGCGACCTCTGGCGCGACATACCCGATGGGTCAATCTTTTGCACGTCGGCTTTTGTCGATTGCGTGGAGCGCAGGGCGATAAAGCCAATTGAACCGTTGGCGCACGGCAAGTTATTGCGGCTCAAAGTGATGGCCACGCAACTGCAAAGCCACGAGCGACTGGCCATCTGTGGGGCTGACGAGAGCCTTGGGGCGTGGACTGTGCCCGCCCACCTGCCCATGACCGAGCACGCGCCGGGGGAATGGGTGGCCAGCATCGATGCCACGCCCTACGAGGGACGCACGATAGATTTCAAGTTCGTCATCGTCGACGACCGCGACGGCAGCATAGCCCTTTGGGAGCAAGGCGACAACCGCAGCGTTTTCGTGAAGCCCATGCAGGCCGGCGACGTGGTTGCGCTCGAACTGCCCGAGGCGCATTTTGAGCGCGAACCGTGGCGCGGCGCGGGCACGGTGGTGCCGGTGTTCTCGCTGCGTTCGGAGGGAAGTTGCGGCGTGGGCGACTTCGGCGACCTGTTCGCGATGGTCGACTGGGTGGCCGACACGGGGCAGAACGCGCTCCAGACACTGCCCGTCAACGACACCACCGACACCCACCGCTGGACAGACTCCTACCCGTACAACGCCATAAGCGTGATGGCTCTCCACCCCATATATGTAGATTTGCGCCAGCTCGCGCCATTGCGCGATGCCGACAGGCGGGAACACTACGAGCAGGAGCGGCGCGAACTGAACGCCCTGCCGCAGGTGGACTACGAGCGGGTGGATGCCCTGAAGGGGGCGTGGCTGCGCGAGCTGTTCGCCGAACAGTGGCCGGGCGTGGCAAGGAGGGCTGCTTTCAAGGCATTCTTCGAGCGCAACAAGGACTGGCTCGCACCCTACGCGGCTTTCTGCCACTACCGCGAGAAGTACGGCACGGCCGACTTTAGCACGTGGCCCGACCACCAAAGCCCCGACACGCGCGAGCTGTCGGAGATGGCCACGCCGGGGACGAAAGCCTACAAGGCCGTGGTCTACTGGTACTATGTGCAGTATGTGCTGCACGAACAGATGGCGCGGGTGCATGAACACGCCCGCTCGCGCCGCGTGATACTGAAAGGTGACATCGCCATCGGTGTCAACCGCAACAGCGTGGAGACATGGGCAGAGCCGCAATACTTCCACATGGACGGCCAGACGGGTGCGCCGCCCGATGCCTTTTCGGTAAACGGGCAGAACTGGGGCTTCCCCACCTACAACTGGGATGCTATGCTCGCTGACGGCTGCCAGTGGTGGACGCGCCGCCTCGGGCGCATGGCCGAGCTGTTCGATGCCTATCGCATAGACCACATACTCGGCTTCTTCCGCATCTGGGAAATACCGTCCCACGCCGTGAACGGCCTGCTGGGGCAGTTCGCCCCCTCCTTGCCAATGACGCCGGAGGAGATAAAGGCATACGGATTCCGCCTCGACATGGAGCGCATGACGCGCCCCCACATCACCGACCGCGCCCTCGAAGCACGCTTCGGCGACCGCGCGGAGGAGGTGAAAGCAACGTTCCTCACGGCGACAGACGATGGCTACGAGCTTCTGCCGCAGTATGACACGGAACGCAAGGTGCAGGCCGCCTTCGCCGAAAGGACATCGCCCGACGACGTGGCATTGCGCAACGGGCTTTACGGTCTGGTGAGCGACGTGCTCTTTGTCCGCGACCGCTACGACAAGTTGCGCTTCCACCCGCGCATAGCGGCGCAGGCCGACCAGGCATACGCCGCACTCGACGAGGGGCAGAAGTCGGCGTTCAACAGGCTCTACGACGACTACTACTATCGCCGCCACAACCGTTTCTGGTACAATGAGGCCATGCGCAAGCTCCCGTTGCTCGCGGGGGCATCGCCCATGCTGATGTGCGCCGAAGACTTGGGCATGGTGCCCGAGTGCGTGCCTTGGGTCATGCAGCAACTGAAGATATTGAGCCTTGAAATACAGTCGATGCCGAAGGAGAGCGGACTGCGCTTCGGCCATCTGTCGCACAACCCCTACCTCTCGGTGTGTACCATATCCACCCACGACACGCCGACCTTGCGCGGCTGGTGGGACGAGGACGAAGAGCGCACCGATGAGTTCTTCGCCACGCGCCTCCACCGCAACGGCCACGCTCCACACCCGCTCCCGGGATGGCTCGCCGAGGACATCGTGGCACGCCACCTGATGTGCCCCTCCGCCCTGTGCATAATAACCCTGCAAGACTGGATGGCCATCGACGAGAAACTTCGGCTGCCCGATGCCGATGCCGAACGCATCAACGTGCCGGCCAATCCCCGCCACTATTGGCGTTACCGAATGCACATCACCATCGAACAGCTTAAGGCAGCCACGAGGCTCAACGACACCATCACCACGCTGATAGACCAAGGCGGACGCTTGCACAGGCTTTAGTCGCCGCCCCGCATCATCGGTCTTGCGGCCTTGCCGGGCGGGAATAATGATGCCCGGAATTGCCGCCGCGCTGCCAACTTTCAAGTCGCACGCACCCCGTGTGGCCTGTATGCCCGTGCGTCTTGCGTGCTGCACGGGTCTCATGCGCCATGCAAGCAGGGTGGGGAACGCCTCGCCCTGATTGCATGGCAATCCCAATCCACAGTCTCACAGGCCAAAACGAGGAATTGTAGCCTAAAAAGACCGTTTCCCTTTGCCCTTTCACGGAAAAGGCTTAATTTTGCAACAACAACAAACAAACGTCGAAAAATAATGGACAAAAAGATTCTTATACCGCTCGTGGTTGTGATATTGCTGCTTGTGGGCGGCGTAACCTATCTTTCATTAGGGCTGTTCCGTCAGGTGCAGGCAAACAAGGACATGAAGGAACTGGCCGAGATGGACAAGAAAGAAATGGAGAACGAATACGAGATGTTCGCTCGCCAGTACAGCGAGATGAAGACCCAGATAAACAATGACTCCATCATCGCACAGCTGACGCAGGAGCAACTGCGCACCCAGCAACTGCTCGAAGAACTGCGGGAGGTGAAGAGCACCGATGCGCGCGAGATTGCGCGGCTGAAGAAAGAGCTTGCCACGGTGAGGGCGGTGCTGCGCAGCTACGTCATAGAGATTGACTCGCTCAACCGCCTCAACCAAAAACTCATGGACGAGAATGCCCGTGTCAAGGATCAGTATCAAAACGCAGAACGCCAGATACAGGGACTGAGTAGCGAAAAGGCGACGCTCTCGCAGAAAGTGGCGATAGCCGCACAGCTCGATGCCACGAACATCGCGATGGTGGCGAAGAAGAAGAACGGCAAGGCCGCCAAGCGCATGAAAGACTGCACGTCGATAGAGGTGTCGTTCGTGATAGCCAAGAACGTCACGGCCTCAAACGGCGTACACACGCTCTACGCTCGCATCACGTCGCCGGCGGGAGGCGTGCTCGGAGGCGGAGGCACGTTCGCATACGAGGATCGCGACATCGAGTACACCATGCGGAAGGACATCGAATACACCGGCGAAGAGACGGCTGTGAGCATGTATTGGCAAGTGACCGACTTCCTGAGCGCGGGAACCTACAACGTGAGCATATTCTCCGACGGCAACATGATAGGCTCTCGCAGCTTCACGTTCAACAAGTGACGGAATGCAATGAAGTGGCTATTGTGCATCGTGGCAGCCCTTGCGGCGGTCGTGCCGGTCTCGGCTCAGCGGCGACTGTGCCTTGACAGTTGCCGTGCAATGGCCTTGCGCAACAACAAGCAGATGGCCATTGCCGAGAAGCGAGTGGATGCCGCGCGCGACATACGGCGTTCGGCACGCACGCAATATCTGCCACGAGTGAGCGCAGTGGGCGGCTACCTGCACTCCAACAAGGAAATATCGCTGCTCAGCGACGCACAGAAAGCGGCACTGTCTTCCATCGGCACAACCGCCACGGCAGGCGTTGGTGCCGACCTGCAAGGCTTCGCAGCCAACCTGACAGAGGCGCAGGCGGCTGCGCTCGATGCCCTGCTCGAACCGTTCGGGATGAATGCCGCAGAGGCACTGGCGCAGTTTGATGGCAGCGTTGATGCCTTGGCGGGCACTCTCAATGCACAGGGACAGGCCGTGGCCGACGCATTCCGCACCGACACGCGCAACATGTACGCAGGTGCTGTGCTGTTCACGCAGCCGCTGTTCCTTGGAGGCAGCATCATTGCCATGAACAAAATGGCCGACGTGGGCGAGCACATGGCCGCAGACGGCGCGGATGCCAGGCGGCAATCGACACTCTACGACACCGACAAAGCCTACTGGACGATAGTCTCCCTGCGCCACAAGCAGCGGTTGGCGGAGAGCTATTG
>CAZURD010000012.1:22970-35029 GCA_964623445.1 uncultured Prevotella sp.
ACGGTCTTGCGATGGCGCGCATGGCACTCTGCAAACTGTGCGGGCTGCCGCTCAATGAGGACATCACGCTGGCGGAGGAATACGCGGACAGCATCGCTGTGGATGCCCCGTCGTCGACTGCCGAGGCATTCGATGAGGACAATCGGCCAGACCTCCGCATGATGCGCGGCGCATTGGAGTTGAGCAAGCAGGCCACCAACGTGCTCCGTGCGGGCAATATGCCGCAGCTGGCACTTGTCGGCGGCTATACATTCAGCAACCCCAACGTTTACAACGGCTTCCGCAACAAATTCGGTGGAGCGTGGAGCGTGGGCGTGGTGGTGCGCATTCCCGTGCTGAACTGGGGCGACGTGTCCTACAAGGTGAGGGCATCGCGCAGCGCGTCGGCGATGGCCGAGCTTGAATTGGAGGAGGCACGGCAGGGCGTGGAACTGCAAGTGAGCCAAGGACGCTACCGGGTTGACCAAGCCGCGAAACGTCTTGCGCTGGCCGCAGCAAGCGTGACCGAGGCCGAGGCAAACCTCCGCAGCGCGACGCTCGGCTTCCGCGAGGGCGTGATCGGAAGCTCCACCGTCATGGAAGCGCAGGCGGCATGGCTCAGGGCGCGGTCGCAACGCATCGACGCAGAGATAGAAGTGAAACTAAGCCAAGTGGCTCTCGACAGGGCACTCGGCACATTATAGCAACGCAAATGTCAGCAAAATCACAACGCAAGAACATACTTATGGCCGTCGGCGGAGTTGCCGTTGTGGTCGTTGCCGTGGCCGTGGTCGGCCATTTTGCATTCTGCCAACAGCCGGAGACAATCCAAGGGCAGGTGGAAGTGACCGAGTACCGCGTGTCGAGCAAGGTGGCCGGGCGCATACTGGAACTGCGCGTAAAGGAGGGCGACTACGTGCGCAAGGGCGACACGTTGGCCATCATCGATGCGCCGGAGGTGAGGGCGCGGCTCGCGCAGGCACAGGGCATGGCCTCGGCAGCCAACGCCGCCGACGAGATGGCGCGTAGCGGGGCGCGCCAAGAGCAGGTGCGCATGGCCTACCAAGTGCTCCAGCAGACAAAGGCGGGGTTTGAAATAGCCAAGAAGTCATACGAGCGCGTGCAGCGTCTGTTCGACGAGGGAGTGCTGACGGAGCAGAAACGCGACGAGGCTTTTGCCAACTACAAGGCTATGGAGGCGCAGGTGAAGGCCGCACAAAGCCAGTATGACATGACGGCAAGTGGCGCACGGCGCGAGGAACGCGCGGCCGCTGCGGCGCAGGCGGAAAGCGCGCAGGGCGCGGTAGACGAGGTGCAGGCTTACATCAGCGAGACCGTGCAGGTGGCGCAAGCCGAGGGCGAGGTGACGGAAATATACCCGAAAGTGGGCGAACTGGTGGCCACCGGTTCGCCGATAATGTCCATTTCCACCCTCGACGACCTTTGGGGAACGTTCAATGTGCGTGAAGACCAGCTTGACGGCATGGCCGTCGGCTCCACGATAGAGGCATACGTGCCAGCGTTTGGGAAGACGGTGCGCATGAAAGTGTTTTTTATGAAAGACGAAGGGAGCTATGCCGTGTGGAAAGCCACCAAGGCCAACGGGCAATATGACCTGAAGACGTTTGAGGTGAAGGCGCGTCCCGTGGAGCCGCTAGAGGGACTTCGCCCCGGCATGTCGCTCGTAATCAGCGAAAAGTAGGCAGTGGAGAATGCGCGTGGAGGCTTTGCCAATGGCGTGGCGCGAGTGGCGCGTCGCGAGTGGTCGGCCATGATGGGCAGTCCCATCAGGTGGCTGAGCATGGTGGTGCTCCCGTTGCTGTCGGTAGCTTTCTTCCTGACCATGATGCGGGCGGGCGTTCCGTCGGACATGCCCGTTGGCGTTGTTGACGATGACCGCAGCTCCATGTCGCGGGAACTCGTGCGCACCGTCGACGCGATGCAGACCAGCCACGTTTGCGCCCACTATCCCGATGTGGCCTCGGCACGCCGAGCCATGCAGCGAGGCGAAGTCTATGCGTTTCTCCATATACCGTCCGGCACGGCCAGTGACCTGCTTGCCGGCCGTCAGCCGACAATCGCTGTCTACTATACTTTGGCCTACGAGGTGTCGGGAGTGATGCTCCACCGCGACCTGCTCACCGTGGCAATGCTCGCCAATGCCTCCGTCGGCGCGGCGCGGTTGACCGCCGTTGGGGCAACGGAGAGGCAGGTGCAGGCCGCCATCCAGCCGATAGCCATCGACCTGCATCTGCTCGACAACCCGTGGGGAAGCTATAACATATACCTTAGCATGGCTCTCGTGCCAGGCGTACTGATGCTCTTCATCTTTCTCACCACAGTCTATTCGCTCGGTACGGAACTGAAGCGTGGCACGTCGCGACAGCTCATGCACGCCGCAGGGGACAGTTCGCTGGCTGCCCTTGCGGGCAAGTTGCTGCCGCAGGCGGCGGTTTGGGTGGCAGTGGTGTGCGCCTACCTGTGGTGCGCTTTCGGCCTCTCCGCCTTCCCGCACCACGGCGGTTGGCTCGCGTTGGTAGCCCTTGCCGTTGCCACGGTTGCCTCGGCGATGGGCTTCGGGGCTTTTGTCTTCGGCGTGATGCCCTCGTTGCGAATGTCGATGAGCGTCTGTTCGCTCTGGGGCGTACTGAGTTTCTCAATGGTTGGGGCAGCCTTTCCTGTGCCGGCGATGGACGGTGAGCTGCAAGCTCTGTCGTGGCTGTTCCCCTTGCGCCATTATTTCGTGGTATATCAGTCCACCATCGCCGCCGGCCACAGCCTCTTTGCCAGCGGGGTGTGGCCCCATGCGGTGGCCCTGGCGGTTTTCGCGCTGCTCCCCCTGACTGTGACGAGGCGCATCGGGCGCGTGATGCAGACCTACGAATACATCCCATAGAATATGGCAGAGCAATCGTCCTTTGGCAAAATGAGCCGCGTTGTCCGCGAGACCTGCCGCGTGTGGGTGGAGGAGGCGCGTGCCGTGCTCCGCGACGAGGGGCTGCTGATATTCTTTGTGCTTGTGCCTTTGCTCTATCCCCTTGCTTATTCGTGGATATACAACAACGAACTGGTTCGCGATGTGCCCGTGGTGGTGGTCGACGACTCTCGTTCCGCGCTCAGCCGCCGCTTCGTCCGCTTGTGCGACGCTACTCCCGACGTGGCCGTGGTGGCCAAAGTGACGGACATCGGCACTGCACGCCAACTGCTTGCGAGCCAAGAGGCCAAGGCAATATATTATCTCCCGAGCGACTTTGCCGTGCGCGTGGCGCGTGGCGAGCAAGCCGTCGTGAACGTATATTGCGACATGGGCATGATGCTCAACTACAAAGCCGCCTATCAGGCCGCCTTGACCGTGGCGCAAGGCATGGGCGCGGAGATTGCCGTGGCGCGTGCCGGCAACGCCACTGCCCGAGAGGACGAGTTGATGGCGCAGCCGCTTGGCGTGCGTGATGTGGCCATGTTCAATCCCTCCGGAGGCTACGGCTCGTTCATCCTCCCCGCCGTCCTGATGCTCATCCTCCAGCAGACGTTGGCTCTCGGCATGGGGCTTGCGGCGGGAACGGCGCGCGAGCGCAACGCCGGCGGACGGATTTTCGTCGCAGGGCAAGGCTCGCCGTTGGTTGCCGTGGCAGGCAAGGCAATCTTCCACGCCACGGCCTACGTGCCAGTGACATTCTATCTGGCTTTCATCGTGCCGCGCCTGTTCAACTTCGTCACCATTGGCCGTCCTGCCGACCTGCTGGCGGTGCTACTGCCTTTCATGGTGGCAAGCGTGTTTTTCGCCATGGCCGTATCTCTGGTGGTGCGGCGGCGGGAGGATGTCATGTTGCTCGTGGTGTTCGCCTCCGTGCCCCTGCTGTTTCTCTCGGGCGTGTCGTGGCCGCGCAGTGCGATGCCTTTGGTGTGGGAAGCCGTGTCGTGGCTGTTCCCGTCGACGTTTGGAATACGCGCATACGTCAGTGTGAACACGATGGGTGCGACGGCTGCCGACGTTGCCGCAGAGTGCCGTGCGCTCTGGATTCAGGCCGCCGTCTATTGCGCCGCCGTTTGTGTGGGCTACTGGCGGAGCGCACGGAAGTCAGCCGCCGATGTGGCGGTTGAGGCAGTTGATGCCACCGTCGAGGCAGATGCCTGCAGTCATTGAAGTGTGCCCAACACCGCCGCTGCGCCTTTTTTGCCAATAAAATCGCGCTTTTTTCGGCTTTAATGCGGATTTGAAGTAACTTTGCCCCCACTTTATGAATCAAGTCTTGAAATCATGAACATTGTGGATATAGTCTTGCTGTCCGTGGCTTTAGCCATGGACTGCTTTACGGTGTCGGTGGTCAGCGGTGTCATCATGCGCCGCTTCGTGGCCGGGACGGCACTGCGCATGGCCGTGTTCTTCGGTGCGTTTCAGGCTCTGATGCCATTCATCGGGTGGTTCTGCACAAGCCGCTTCAGCCACTACATCGAGTCCGTAGACCATTGGATAGCCTTCGGCCTGCTGGCCTTTCTCGGCGGAAAGATGATAAAAGACGCTTTCGCACCGGAGGAAAAGGAACACTTCGACCCTCGGCAACTGCGCACTCAGCTGCTCCTTGCCGTGGCAACGAGCATAGATGCCCTCGCCGTGGGCATCTCGTTCGCCTGCATTGGCTACCGTAGCACGGCACAACTGTCCATGCCGCTGACTGTGATTGGTGTGGTGTCGCTGGCAATGTCGCTCCTCGGTACGGCTCTCGGGGCGCGTTTCGGCCACTCGCTGGCACGCCGCATGAAACCCGAACTACTGGGCGGCATCATTCTCATCGCCATTGGCGTGAAGATTCTCGTCTCTCATTTGGCGTGAGTAAGGCCACGCGCCCGCCAGTCACGCCACCATAAAAGATGCCGCCCGAAACGGCGGACAGGCCAAAATATGCCCGCACCAATGGGCTATGTTGGGCAAAATGTGTAACTTTGCAGCGATTTTCAAGGTAATAATTAAATGCAAGACATCAGGAACATCGCCATCATCGCACATGTGGATCATGGCAAGACAACGCTTGTCGACAAGATGATGCTTGCCGGAAACCTCTTCCGCGAGGGACAGGACTTGAGCGGACAGGTGCTCGACAGCAACGACTTGGAGCGTGAGCGTGGCATAACCATTCTTTCAAAAAACGTCTCAATAAACTGGAAAGGCACGAAAATCAACATAATAGACACCCCGGGACACAGCGACTTCGGCGGCGAGGTGGAGCGCGTGCTCAACATGGCCGATGGCTGCCTGTTGCTGGTAGATGCCTTTGAGGGTCCCATGCCGCAGACGCGCTTCGTCCTGCAAAAGGCCCTTCAGATAGGACTGAAGCCCATAGTGGTGGTGAACAAGGTTGACAAGCCCAACTGCCGGCCGGAGGAAGTGTACGAGATGGTGTTCGACCTGATGTTCGCCCTCAATGCCACCGAAGACCAGCTCGACTTCCCTGTGGTCTACGGATCGGCCAAGAACGGCTGGATGGGCGAGGATTACTCCAAGCCCACGGGTGACATAACATATCTGCTCGACAAGATTGTGGAGGTGATTCCTGCGCCGAAGGCCATCGAGGGCACGCCGCAGATGCTCATCACGTCGCTCGACTACTCCAGTTACACCGGCCGCATAGCCGTCGGTAGGGTGCATCGCGGCACGCTCCGCGAAGGCATGGCCGTGAGCATAGCACACAGGGACGGCTCCGTGGAAAAGACGCGCATAAAGGAAATTCACACATTCGAGGGCATGGGGCACGTCAAGACAGCCGAAGTGCAGAGCGGCGACATCTGCGCCATCGTCGGACTGGAGCGTTTCGAGATTGGAGACACAATCTGTGATGCCGAGAACCCGGAGCCGCTGCCGCCCATTGCCATCGACGAGCCTACGATGAGTATGCTCTTCACCATCAACGACTCGCCTTTCTTCGGCAGGGAAGGCAAGTACGTCACCAGCCGACACATCAACGACCGTCTGCAAAAGGAGCTTGAGAAGAACCTCGCCTTGCGCGTGGCTCCGTTTGAAGACACCACCGACAAGTGGATAGTCAGCGGCAGGGGAGTGCTCCATTTGTCCGTGCTCGTGGAGACGATGCGCCGCGAGGGCTACGAGCTTCAGGTGGGACAGCCGCAGGTGATATACAAGGAAATTAACGGTCAGCGTTGCGAGCCAATCGAAGAGCTTACCATCAACGTGCCAGAGGAGTTTGCAAGCAAGATGATTGACATGGTGACGCGCCGTAAGGGCGAGATGACTTCGATGGAGACGCAGGCCGACCGCGTGAACATCGAGTTCGACATTCCCTCGCGAGGCATCATCGGCCTGCGCACCAACGTGCTCACGGCAAGTCAGGGCGAGGCCATCATGGCCCACCGCTTCAAGGAATACCAGCCATACAAGGGCGACATCACGCGCCGCGTCAACGGCTCGATGATAGCCATGGAGACAGGCACGGCTTTCGCATACGCCATCGACAAGCTCCAAGACAGGGGCAAGTTCTTCATCGATCCGGGCGACGAGGTGTACGCCGGCGAGGTGGTTGGAGAGCATGTCCACGACAACGACCTCGTAATTAATGTGTGCAAGGCAAAGCAGCTCACCAACACCAGGGCCAGTGGCTCCGACGACAAGGCTCGCATAGTGCCGCGCACGGTGCTCTCTCTCGAGGAGGCTTTGGAGTATATAAAGGAAGACGAGCTTGTGGAGGTGACCCCAAAGAGTATGCGTATGCGCAAGGCCATACTCGACCACAACGATCGCAAGCGGTCGAACAAGGACTGACGCGCACCTTATATACCTTATTATATATAGCCACATACGCACAGATGCCAAGCCGACCCTTTGTCGCGGCTTGGCATCTGTGCGTATGTGGCTGTGGTGTGTCGCGGCCTTGTGGCCGTGGCGGCTTAGTGTTCGGGGTAGGTCAGGTTGGCCTCGGTTATGCAGTCGAGCACCTCCGTGAGGTATTTCCGTGCTTCCCAGCGAGCCATTGGCAGGTCGTGCAGCAGGTAGTTGCCGCAGTCTTGCGGCGCAGCTCCCGGCACGTCGCCCTCGAAGTCGGCCACGAAGCGGAACGTGCGGCGCATCAGTTCCACCACGTCGCGGCTCTCAAGGTCGCCGCGCAGCAGCAGATAGTTGCCCGTGAGGCATCCCATCGGCCCCCAATAGACAACGCGCTGCCCCCATTCGGGGTCGTTGCGCAGGTAGGTTGCGGCAAGGTGCTCGATGGTGTGGATAGCCCCCGGGTGCAGCGCGGGTTCGCGGTTGGGTTCTTTCATGCGTATGTCGAATGTCGTCACGGTGTCGCCTCCCACGCTGTCCTTGCGCGAAACGTAGATGCCTCGGAGCAGGCGGCAGTGGTCAATGGTGAAACTTGCAATCTTTTCCATGGTCTGTCGTGTTTTGTTGTTTGTCGTTTTGTGGTGTCTTCGGGCTTCAGATGCAGCCGAGCAACGCTTGCGTCACGCGGAAAGAGCTGTCGGCCATGGTGTCCCAGAAGTCGTAGTATTGCTGCGCCTTGTGGTCTTTGAGCGGTATGTCGCTGATGATTCTGAAGCTGGCGAACGGCACTCCGAACTGGAAGCAGGCTTGGGCTATGGCCGCAGTCTCCATGTCCACGGCCGTGGCCTCGGGGAATTGCTCCACGATGGAGCGCATTTTCTCGCGTGAGTCCACAAACCAGTCGCCCGTGACGATAATCCCAGGCACCACGCGCACGCCGCAGTCGAGCTGCCGTGCCTTTTCCACGAGGGCGGCATCGCTGTCGAAGCGCGGCGGCAAACCCGCCACTTGGCCGTAGGCCTGCTCTTCGCCGCAGTAGACATCGTGGTAGCACGACTGTGTGGCCACCACCACATCGCCCACCTCCAGACTCACCGCCGCACCGCCTGCCACGCCTGTGGAGACCACCACGTCGGGCGCGAAAGCCCCCACCAAGTCTGCCGTCCACATGGCGGCGTTGGCCTTCCCGATGCCGCATTGCACCATCACCACACGCTTCGAGCCAATCGTGCCCGTGGTGTATCGCTTGCCGTGACGCTCCACTTGCCCCACGTCGGAGAGCGAGCGAGCCACCCGCTCAAACTCCTTGTCCATTGCTATGGCTATGCCTATTGTCATTATGAGTAGTTTTTTGCCCCAAGCGGTCTCTTGGCCGGCAAGGGAATTGTCGTTGTCCGTGCTTGGCCTCCCCCGCATTTGCGCCTGCACCATTGCGCAGGGGCAGTCGCCCGCCGGTCTGTCGTGTGGGCGTTGCGGCCTCGGTCGTCAAAGGGTCGCATGGGGGTTGGCCATGCAAAGTTAGCAAATAATCACAAATCCGCAGTTGGAATCCGTAGCGATTCCGTTGCAATGCCGTGCCTGTTGCCTGCTCCTCCTGCCGATGCCGCAGCCTGTTGCGCCGCAGGCCGGAAGACAGTGCTAAGCAAGGCGTGCGCCGGCAGTCCACGGATGGCATTTAAGGAGGTTATTGGTTCACTCCTTAAATAAAAAGATGTATCTTTGCAGGCGTATTACACCAATCACAGAAACAATCCTTATGTCAACGAAAGCATTGAAGCGATGGCTGCCCGACGTGGTGGCAGTGGTGCTGTTCGCCCTTGTGGCGTTTGCATATTTCTTCCCCGCCGACACCGAGGGGCGCATCCTCTTCCAGCATGATGCCTCTGCCGGCAGAGGCATGGGAGTGGAAATCGAGGACTATCGCGCACGCACCGGCGAGACGCCGAGGTGGACAAACACGCTCTTTAGCGGTATGCCCACATTTCAGATGGCCCCGTCATACGACAGCGGCAATATCCTGAAGCAGGTGGGCAACGCATTCCACCTGTGGCTGCCCGACTACGTTATGCTCGTATTCGGCTATCTGCTCGGCTTCTATATCTTGCTGCGGGCACTGCGCTTCCGGCAGTCCTTGGCAGTGCTGGGGTCGATAATGTGGGCCTTCAGCAGCTATTTCTTCATAATAATAGCCGCAGGCCACATCTGGAAAGTAAACGCGCTGATTTATCTCCCGCCGATGATAGCGGGCATAGTGCTGGCCTATCGCGGCAAGTACCTGCTGGGATTCCTGCTCACCGCGCTGTTCACTGGACTTGAGGTCAATGCCAACCACGTGCAGATGACCTACTACTATCTCTTCATCGTGTTCTTCATGCTGGTGGCTTTCTTCGTCGATGCGTGGCGGAAGAAAGAGCTTCCGCGCTTCGCCAAGGCTTCCGCTGTCTGCGTGGTGGCTGCCGCCATCGGCGTGTGCATGAACATTTCCAACCTCTACCATACGTGGCAATACTCCAAGGAGTCGATGCGTGGCAAGAGCGAACTGGTGAAGCAGGACACGGCCAACCAGACAGACAGCGGCCTTGAGCGCGACTACATAACGCAATGGAGCTACGGCATAGGCGAGACGTGGACGCTGCTCGTGCCCAACGCCAAGGGCGGGGCATCGGTGTCGCTGGCCAACAACGCCGTGGCGATGGAGAAAGCCAACCCCACCTACGCGCAGATATACAGGCAGATAGGCCAGTATTGGGGTGAGCAGCCCGGCACGAGCGGCCCTGTTTACGTCGGTGCTTTCGTGCTGATGCTCTTCTTCCTCGGCCTGTTCATAGTGAAAGGCCCGATGAAGTGGGCGTTGCTTGCGGCAACTGTGCTGTCGATTCTTCTCTCATGGGGGCACAATTTCATGTGGTTCACAAACCTGTTCATCGACCACATGCCCATGTATTCCAAGTTCCGCACCGTGTCGTCGATACTCGTCATGGCCGAATTCACCATCCCGTTGCTGGCCATGCTCGCCCTGAAGCGTGTCGTCGACGATCCTGCCGTGCTCACGAAGAAGATAAAGTTTGTCTATGCCAGCTTCGCGCTTACGGGCGGTGTGGCCTTGCTCTTCGCGCTCCTCCCGAGCGTGTTCTTCCCCAATTATGTCAGTTCAATGGAGATGCAGCAACTCAGCCAGTTGCCTTCTGAACACTTGCAACCGCTCGTTGCCAACCTCACCGAAATGCGAAAGGCCATCTTCACGGCCGATTGCTGGCGGTCGTTCTGGGTCGTAGCCATCGGAACCATCATCCTCTTGCTCTACAAGGCGCGCAAGCTGAAGGCCGCCTACATGATTGGGGGCATCGCCGTGCTTTGCCTTGTGGACATGTGGCAGGTGAACAAACGCTACCTGAACGACTCCATGTTCGTCAACAAGAGCGTCAGGGAGCAGCCGGTTGCGATGACCGATGCGGAGCGTGAAATACTCAAAGACGATGACATCTACTATCGGACGTTGAACCTGGCGACAAATACGTTCAACGAAAACGAGACTTCCTACTATCTGAAGAGCATTGGTGGCTACCACCCCGCAAAGCTCCGCCGCTATCAGGAGATGATCGAACAGTACATCGCCCCGGAGATGCGGGAACTGTATCAGGCTGCCTTTGTGTCGCAAGGCGACCTTGGCAGTGTCAACGGCGACAGCCTTTTCAAGGTGCTCAACATGCTTAACACCAAGTACGTGATATTGCCTGTGCAGTCGGGACAGACCATACCGCTGCGCAATCCGCACGCCTTTGGCAACGCATGGATGGTGGACAACGTTACATACGTGGACAATGCGAACGATGAAATGGATGCCGTTGGGCGCATGGACTTGCGCCACGAGGCCGTGGCCGACAGCAAGTTCGAGGCCGTTCTCGGCCAGAGCTGCCGGCAAGACAGTTCCAGCGTGGTGACGCTGACGGCCTATGAGCCTAACAGCCTTACCTACGACGTGAGTTCAAGCAAAGGCGGCGTGATTGTGTTCTCCGAGGTTTACTATCCCGGTTGGACTGCCACTGTCGATGGCGAGGCCGTGGAAGTGGGACGAGTGAACTATCTCTTGCGCGCCATAAAAGTGGAACCGGGCGACCACGAGGTGGTGCTCTCGTTCTTCCCGAAGTCGGTCAGCGTCACGGAGACCATAGCCTACGCGGCAAGTGGCGTGCTGCTTGTGTGCGTCGTGGTGCTCGTGTTCCTCTGGTGGAGACGTCGCGACAAGGCCACTGCGCCTGTTGATTGATGCCGGCAGCTGTCATCGGCCGACAAACGCCTGCCCGCCGCCCACGCATGGCTTCTGCCGTGAGTGCGGCGGGCAGGTGCATTTGGCGGCATTGTGAGGCTTGGCGCGGCGGCGTTGGGAGAAACATTTTGCCCGCAGGGACGCACAAGCAGTGCATCCCTGCGGGCAAACTATGTTCGCAAAGGGCGTTTGCCGTATTGCCGCAGCCCGTTCATTCGGCGTTGGCCTCGTTCACATAGCGGCGCAGTTCAAATGCCCACAGCTTGTAGCCTTGGTCGGAGAGGTGCAGTCCGTCGCGCGAAAGTTCGCGCCGCAGGGTGTTCGTGCCCAGCCTGACGAATTTCGGGTAGAGGTTGATGAACGTCAGTCCGCGCCTTTGGCACGCCTTTTCGAGCAGCGCGTTCACGGCTGCCACGTCGGCGGAGCGTCCTTCCAGGAGCTTCCATCTGCCCGTGCCCTCGTCTATGGGCAGCAGGCTTTGCACGTAGAGGCGCGTGGAGGGGGAGGCCGCCCCGATGCTGTCGATGAGGCTGCACACCTTGTCGGCCACGGCTTCGGCGGTCAGTCCGTGGCTCAGGTCGTTGATGCCCGCCATGAGGAAGATGGCTCGCGGGTGGCCTGGCGTGATCTGCACGAGGCGGCGCAACATCCCGTCGGCATCGTCGCCTATGATTCCCCTGTTCACCACGTTTGCCGCTCCGAGGCGCGTTCCCCAGTCGCCGCCGTTCTCCGTGAGGCTGTTCCCGAGCATCACGATGTCGTCGGCGGTTATCGGCGGCTCTGCCGCGAACAGTTCCACGCGGTCGGCGTAGTGGGCGGTGGGCTGGTGGCTTATGGTGTCTTGGGCGTTGGCGGCGCACAGCGGGAGCGTGGCGCACAGTGCGGCGGCAAGCGCGCCGGTGGGGAAGTGGTGGCGTGTCATAATGTTGCAAATGTAGCGATAAAAACTGTCAAATGGCAATTTCTCTTGCTAAGAAGCTGTTTTTAATTTCTACAAAAAGTTTTTCTTGGCTTTGTGCTTCCGTTTTCGTGCGTGGTTTG
>CAZURD010000013.1:0-32938 GCA_964623445.1 uncultured Prevotella sp.
TGCACGATTTGGGGGATTCCGCAAGCTCTTCACTGATTGAGGAGCTTTGCAAGGTGATCGGGTAATACACCTGCCTTTCATCAATGCAATTTAATGGCCTTTTGAAATATCAAAAAGCAAGGAAGCGGGCGTGAGACTACGGCGACATAGCCTGCAACTACCCGCTATCGGAACGCCAGACAAAGAGAGAGCCGGCCAAGGCGTGTATTCCGCATGGAATGCGGTTGCGCCTTGGCCGGCTCTCTTGTATGTACACACACCACCACACTTTCCAGCCTACACACCGAACAGGCCACAAAAGCCCACGAGCGAGCCTTCGCTGCTCGCCAAGGAATGCCCCGACGCACTCAAAAATGAGCAAAATTAAGCGGCGCACCCATCCGGATTGCCCGTATGGATGCGCCGCCGTAATCTGTTGTTGCGTGGCGTTCGTCTCGCAATGTGTTCATTTTGCGCCGTGTACGTCGCAGCCGTCGTAAGCCCATTTGAGGTACGATGCGCCATGCACGAAGCCTGCTCCGAAAGCAGTGAGTATCAAGTTGTCACCTTTCTTCAGCCTGCGCTCGTTGTCCCAGAGAGCCAGCGGAATGGTGGCGGCACTTGTGTTGCCATAGTGCTCGATGTTCACCATCACTTGATCCATCGACAGGTCAAGTCTCCTTGCTACGGCCTCGATGATGCGCATATTGGCCTGATGGGGCACTACAAATGCGATGTTGTCCTTGCTAAGGCCGTTGCGCTCTGCGATGAGCGAGCAATCGTCACTCATATTCGTCACGGCGTAGCGGAAAACGGTGCGTCCCTCCTGATAGAGATAGTGCAGACGATGATCTACGGTGAACGGTGATGGGGGGCTGACCGAGCCTCCCGCCTTGACGTGCAGGAACGGCAAGCCTTTGCCATCGGTGGCGAAATGGGAGTCAATCAGTCCCGTGTTTTCCTCCTCTGTGGCCTCCAGCATCACCGCAGCCGCGCCATCTCCGAAGAGAGGGCAAGTGCTACGGTCGGTGTAATCGACCACGCTCGACATCTTGTCGGCTCCGATGACGATGATTTTCTTGTATCGGCCGCTCTGTATCATCGACGATGCCACGTCGAGAGCATAAAGGAATCCGCAGCAAGCGGCCCACAGGTCGTAAGCAAAGGCGTGCTTCAGCCCGAGCTTGCCGAGCACTATCGAGGCCGTCGACGGAAACAGGTAGTCGGCCGTCGAGGTGGCCACGAGGAGTGCGTCGATGCTGTCTGGGTCGGCATTTGTCTTCTGCATAAGCTGCTTGGCAGCCTTGCGCGCCATATACGACGTGCCGAGGCCTTCCTCTGCAAGTATGCGCCGCTCCTTGATGCCCACTCGCGTCATAATCCACTCGTCATTGGTGTCTACCATCCTCGACAGCTCCTCGTTGTTGAGAACGTAGTCGGGGACATATCCTCCAATGCCGGTGATTATCGCGTTGACCTTTCCCATCACTCAGCTGCCTCTTCCTTGACTATCGCCAGCTTGCCACGGTAGTACCCACAGCTTGGGCAAACGGTGTGGTAGATGTGGTAGGCTCCGCAGTTGGGGCAGATGGCCAGCGTGGGGGCTACGGCCTTGTCGTGAGTCCTTCTTTTGCGAGTGCGCGATTTAGACTGTCTTCTTTTAGGATGTGCCATGTTTTCTTTATTATTTGATTATTGTCCTTAGTTTCTCCATTCCTTTCCATGTGGTGGACGGTTCGGTGGATTCCGGCGTTGTCGCGCTGTCCACCATAAGCCCCCGCAGCCTTTCTTCCATGCCGCTGTCGCAAAGCCCCTCTTCGTGGACATGCCTCATCGGCACCGCGAGCACGGCCTGCTCATATACCGGCCACGCCAAGTCGAGCATACCATCGTCCTCCCCTGCCATGAGCGCATCGCCGTCGGCAGGTTCGAAGCCGCCCATCTGCGCTGCCCAAATGCCAGTGGCCGCAATCGGTTGTGACATCGGCGAGAGACAGCGGTCGCAAGGCACGGTGACAGTGCCGCTTATATTGTAGCGCACTTCGTATATGCCGCCAACAGGGTCGTTGGCCGACAAGGCCACATCAACGTTGCCACCCATAACGCCCAATACCTCATCGCCGCCCATCTTGGCAAAGAAATCATCGCCAAGACGGAGGCGCATCGGTTCATCGCTGCGCCGCGCCAACTCGCGCAAATCCACTTGCAAAGATGCTGTGTTGTCCATCAGGATGCCATACAAGCCCACTTGTCACGGCGCAAGGCAGCCCTCGGGGTACAATTGCGCCTACATTAATGAGCCATTTCGGGCTGCAAAGTTACGAATAAAATTCTTTTCGGCCATGCTTTTAGGTCTAATTTTGACCTTACGTGTGTTGCATTGTGCCATCGCCGTGCTTCTTTTCGAGCACAGCCTTACGCATATTCTTCAGCAAATCGCTTGCAAAGATGAAGTCGGTGAGGCGTTCGTTGTCTGACTCCATGATGTCCTTGCTTTGCCCTTGCCACTCTTTCCTACCCTCATGGATGAAGATGATGTTCTCGCCGATGCCCATGACGGAGTTCATGTCATGGGTGTTGATGATGGTAGTGATGTTGAACTCCTGCGTGATGCCATGCAGCAGGCCGTCGATCACGAGCGACGTCTTAGGGTCGAGACCTGAGTTTGGCTCGTCGCAGAACAGGTATTTGGGATTCAGCGCGATGGCCCTTGCAATGGCGACACGTTTCTGCATTCCTCCCGATATTTCAGCCGGATACTTGTTTTCGGCATCCACGAGGTTCACGCGGTCAAGGCACGTCCTCGCCCTTTTCATGCGGTCGCGTAACGTCTTGTTGGAAAACATGTCGAGGGGGAACATCACATTCTGCAACACAGTCATGGAGTCGAACAGTGCCGAGCCTTGGAACAGCATTCCCATCTCCCTCCGCAGCATTATCTTCTCATGCTTGTTCATGGACACGAAATCCCGGCCGTCGTATGATATTGAGCCGCTTGTGGGCGTGAGCAGCCCTACAAGGTTCTTTATCAGCACTGTCTTGCCCGAGCCGCTGCGGCCAATCACGAGGTTGGTCTTGCCGTTCTCAAAGACCGCACTAATGTCCTTGAGCACTTCCCTGTCGGCGAACGACTTGCAAAGATTTTTTATTTCTATCATGGCTAACTGAGCAACTGTGTGAGAAACACGTCGGAAAAGAGTATGAGCACACTGCTGCTCACCACGGCATCGGTGCTGGCCTTGCCCACATTGACCGAGCCTCCTTCGACGGTATAGCCGAAATACGACGGCACGCTCGATATGATGAATGCGAAGAAAAGGCTCTTGATGATGCTCATCCACACAAACCACGAGTTGAAAGCGTGCTGGAGGCCGCTGGTGAGGTCGTCGGGCGAGAGCACGTGGCCGATGTAGGCAGTGCCATACGCGCCGAGTATGCCCGTGGCGGACGAGAAGATGACGAGGAACGGCATGATGGTTATCAGGCCGAGAATCTTTGGCAGGATGAGGTAGCAGGCCGAATTTACCCCCATTATATCGAGAGCGTCGATTTGCTGGGTCACCCTCATCGTGCCAATCTCCGAGGCGATGTTTGAACCCACCTTACCGGCCAGTATCAAGCACATTATCGACGATGAGAACTCCAGGAGCAGGATTTCCCTCGTTACATACCCCGTTGTCCAGCGGGGCATCCACGGGCTTTGGATGTTGAGCTTCATTTGGATGCAAATCACGGCTCCTATGAAGAACGAGATGAGCAGCACTATGCCGATGGAGTTGACCCCAAGCTGCGCCATCTCCTTGACATATTCCTTGAAGAACATCCTCATGCGCTCCGGCCTTTGGAATGTCCGTCCCATGAGCGCGATGTAGCGTCCGAGGCTTTCGAGCCATTTGTAGATTATCATGTCCTTGATTCGTTTGTTTGTTGCATGGCGGCATGGGCTTCGCCTGCGGTGTCAGCTGGCAGCGTTCTCAGCCGCCTCGCGCGCCTTACGCTCCTCTTCGAGCAGTTGGAAGTCCTTTTTCCGCAGCACGAAGCTGTTGCTGAGATACTTCTCGCGCACGATTTTGTTGGCCGCAAGCTCCTCCGGCTTGCCTTGAAAGAGAATCCGTCCCTCAAAGAGCAGGTAGGCGCGGTCGGTTATCGACAGCGTTTCCTGCACGTTGTGGTCGGTGATCAGTATGCCGATGTTGCGGTATTTAAGTTTCCACACTATCTGCTGTATGTCCTCCACGGCTATCGGGTCGACCCCGGCGAAAGGCTCGTCGAGCATGATGAACTTCGGGTCGATGGCCAGGCAGCGTGCTATCTCGGTGCGTCGCCGCTCCCCGCCCGACAGCTGGTCGCCCTTGTTCTTGCGCACTTTGTTAAGCCTGAACTCCTTCAACAGGCTCTCCAGTTTCTCCTTCTGGTACTCCCGAGGCTTGCCGGTCATCTCAAGCACGGACAATATATTATCCTCCACGCTCATTTTGCGGAATACGCTGTTCTCTTGGGCCAAGTATCCGATTCCGGCGCGTGCCCGTTTGTAGACGGGTGCCTTGCTGATGTCGAGGTCGTCGAGGTAGATGTGGCCTGCGTTCGGCACTATCAACCCCGTGGTCATATAGAAAGAGGTGGTCTTCCCTGCCCCATTAGGGCCGAGCAGCCCAACGATTTCACCCTGCCTCACGTTTATCGAGACATCGTTGACCACGGTTCGCTTGCCGTAACGCTTCACAAGTCCCTCTGTGCGGAGCGTCATCACCTTCTCCTGCGTGGCGTTCCCGTCAACGGTGGCCGTGTTGTTGTCGTCTGGCATGGGCTTGTCCTTATATTGAATACCCCCAATCCTTCACGGCATAACCCCAGTTTTCGTCCACGAGGCACACCGTGCGATCGTCGTACTTGTAGGCATTCTTCTTGTAGCCGCGCTTCTTTCCGATGTAAGCCTCTATGGCTTGGCGCGACTCCTCGAATCCCGTCAAGGAGAGGGTGTCGTATATTTGCTTGGTCATGCCGAACGTGTCGGCCTCGAAATCCTCAAACTTCACCTCAATGAGGTTGCCTTGCGGGATGAGGGACTTGTCGGCTTGGTAGCGTTTGTAGAGCTTAGTGTAGACGGTGAGGATGTCGCTCTCCATCTGTTCGGGACTGTAGCCTTGCAGCTTCAGCGGCTGTATGGTGTTGGTGAAGAAGCTGCGCGTGCTTTCAAACACGGTGTATGGGTTGCGCATCAGGTATATGAACTTTGCATCGGGGAACATCTTCACCAGTTCGCGCACGCGCCCCGTGTGCGGCGGATTCTTCGAGAGGAACTGCGTACCGTTGGTGTTCCACAGGCTGATTTTTATCAGCTTGACGAACGTTTCCTCAAACACGCGCAACTCTTCGGGCGTTATCTTCTCGAACGTGAGGAAGCGGTCGCAATACTCCTGCAAGTATTTCGGGAAGAACCAGAAGTTGTAATATGTATAGGGCATCATGTTGCCGAGGGCAAATTCCTCCTCCTGCGGCAAGTCCACGGCCAGCTCCATGTTGTCCGTAGGACGCTTGTTGGGCATCAGCCACGACATGTTCTTCTTGAAGAACGGCTGCGCGAACATCATCAGGTGGGGGAAAACGGTCTGATAGGTCGTGTTGTACCCGAAGTGTTTGTCGCACGAAAGCACATTGTGCATGTATGTCGTGCCGCTGCGCCAGTGCCCGAGTATGAACACAGGCGGATTTTCCAGCGGTTTGTCGGCGAGCATCTTGCGGTATCTCCTGTCTTGAATCGGAGTGAGCAAGCTCAACAGCCGGCACACTGCCTTTGTCAGCCTGTACTTCTTCCTGTATCCCTCGTCCACCTCGCGCCCGTCGCACACGCCGAGGAACGTTTTCCAGTCGGCTCCCACGAGTGTGTTTATCGGCAGCTTGCTAAATTCGAGTAGTCCCATTGGTTATGCTTCGTTGATTATGTCTTCTATGGCCTGCGACATCCGTTCGGGATCGATGAGCCTTGCCCCGCTCGGCACAGGTTCGCTGTTTGCTATGTACAGGCGCATCGCCCCGTCCATGTCCTGCTCCGTCACGGCGTTGCATAGGCAGATGGTGTCGATTCCTGCGCGAGCAAGTCTGGCCGCCGTTCCATCGTGGCCGGCATCCTGTCCGATGCCGTCACCCATGACGATGGCAAACCGCCCCACGTCGAACAGGCGGCGTTCGAGCGTATATGCAAGCAGGCGGCGTTGCTCGGTGCTGCCTCCGCCGATGCTGATTAGTCGGCCTTGCTGCCCCATGCGCTTCTCACGCTCCGCGTCGTCCACCATCGAAAGCCCTTGTTCCATGCCCTGCTTATCGGCCTCCGTGATTGGCGTGAACAACTCGTCGGCCCGTGCCTGGTCTACAATCATGCCCACGGCAGACGTGTTGTTGGTCACGGGGTCTATTATGATGAACGAGCCGCAGCCCTTGTTCTTCACGTAAGGGTCGAAGAGCAACGGCTTGCTCGTTGTGATGATAGCCTTGCCTATTTCGTTGAGTTTGAGCGCGGAAGCGTTCGACTGCTCCATAGTGTTCACGTCCACTCGGTAGCGTATGGCATCGATTCGCGCGCGCGTGGTGTTGGTGGTCTGCTTGATATAGAACTGTTTCGACGTGTCCATCGGCTCTTCGTCCATCCAAACCACCATAGCTTCAAAGCAACGCCCAACGATCGGTTCGTTGCCGGGGTGTACGAGCATCTCGCCCCGCGACAGGTCGATTTCGTCTTCGAGTGTCAGCGTGACGCACTGCGGCGGGAACGCCTTGTCGAGGTCGCCGTCGGCGGTGACGATGCGGCTCACGCGGCTCTTCTTGCCGGAGGGCAACGCCACAACCTCATCGCCCGGCCTCACCACCCCAGAAACCACTTTTCCGCAGAAGCCACGGAAGTCGAGGTTTGGCCTCAGCACGTATTGCACGGGGAAGCGCAGGTCGGTCAGGTTCTGGTCTGTGCCCACCTCCACCGTTTCAAGGTGCTCAAGAAGCGACGGCCCGTCATACCACGGCGTGCGTTCGGAGCGTTCCACCACGTTGTCGCCATCGAGGGCAGACAGAGGTATGCACTGTATGTCGGGAATACCGAGCGGGCGTATGAAATCCATGTAGTCGGCCACGATGCCGTCGTACACCTCCTTGCTGAAGTCGAGCAAGTCCATCTTGTTTACGGCGAGCACCACGTGCCTTATTCCGAGCAGCGACACGAGGTAGGAGTGGCGGCGCGTCTGCGTGATTACGCCGTGGCGCGCGTCCACGAGTATTATGGCGAGCTGTGCAGTCGAGCCGCCCGTAATCATGTTGCGCGTGTACTGCTCATGTCCCGGAGTGTCGGCGATGATGAACTTCCGCTTATTCGTGGAGAAATAGCGGTAGGCCACGTCGATGGTGATTCCTTGCTCGCGTTCGGCCTTCAGGCCGTCGAGCAGCAGGGCGTAGTCGATGTGGTCGCCCGCGTTGCCCATGCGCTTGCTGTCCCGTTCGAGTGCGGCGAGCTGGTCTTCGTATATCTTTTTGCTGTCGAAGAGCAGTCGTCCGATGAGCGTGGACTTTCCGTCATCCACGGAGCCGGCCGTGAGCAGCCTCAGCAAGTCCTTGCGCTCGTCGTTGTCGAGATACTCCTCTATCGACATCCGCATCCGGTTATGGTTGGTTGTGTCGGTCATTGCGTTATGTTTTTAGGCTGTGGGGCAAACACGGCGCGCGATGCGCCACATTCCCATTGCCCGTTCGTGTCCCTTATACATTATATATTAGCACCATATATTGATGATGCCGGCTTCTGTGTTCTGCGGCAGGCGGATGCGCAAAGGCATATCCTTAGAGTTCTTGCCATTCGGCTCACGTTTCCTCGTTCCTACTCACAACATCAGAAATATCCCTCGCGCTTCTTCTGCTCCATGCTGGAGTCCTGGTCGAAGTCGATCACACGTGTGGTGCGTTCCGACTTCGTTGTGGTCATCATCTCCTCCACAATCTTCTCTATTGTGTCGGCATTCGACTCCACAGCACCCGTCAGCGGCCAGCAACCGAGCGTGCGGAAGCGCACCATCCGCATCTCAATCTTGTCCCTGTACTGTTCCGGCAACCGGTCGTCGTCGGGCATGATGAGCGTCCCGTCAATGTTTATAACGGGGCGCCGTTTGGCGAAGTAGAGCGGCACGATGGGTATCTTCTCTATGCGAATATACTGCCACACGTCAAGCTCCGTCCAGTTTGAGAGCGGGAACACGCGGATGTTCTCCCCTTTGTTGACGCGCGTGTTGTAGATGTCCCACAACTCCGGGCGTTGGTTCTTCGGGTCCCACTGGTGGAACTTGTTGCGGAACGAGAAGATGCGCTCCTTTGCCCGCGACTTCTCCTCATCGCGACGTGCGCCTCCGAAAGCCGCGTCGAACTTATATTTATCGAGGGCTTGCAGCAGGGCCTGCGTCTTCATAAGGTCGGTATGCACCTTGCTGCCATGCGTGAATGGCCCTACGCCCTCATTGAATGCTTTCATGTTAGACTCCACGATGAGCCTCCAGCCGTGGCTTTTGGCATACTCGTCGCGGAACTTGAGCATTTCCTTGAACTTCCACTTCGAGTCGATGTGCATCAACGGGAACGGCACGCGTCCAGGGTAAAAGGCTTTTTCAGCCAGATGGGCCATCACGGAAGAGTCCTTTCCAATGCTGTAGAGCATCACGGGGTTCTCAAATTCCGCCGCTACCTCGCGTATGATGTATATCGACTCAGCCTCAAGCTGCTTCAAGTGGCTCAAATTATATTCTCCAGCCATTGGTCAATGGTTTTGATTGTTAATCCTCGGCAGGATGCACCGCAATATCTCCTGCACACATTCCTCCACGCTCTTGTCTGTGGTGTCTATGGCGAGCGTGGGCTGCTTGGGTTCTTCAAAAGGTGCGGATATGCCCGTGAACTGACTTATCTCGCCCCGGCGTGCCTTGGCGTAAAGCCCTTTCACGTCGCGGCTCTCGCACACGCTCAGCGGCGTGCTCACGTAGATCTCCACAAAGTCGTCCTTGCCTATGATGCCAGATGCCATCTCCCGCAGCTTCTCGCTCGGGCTGATGAAAGCCGCAATGGTGACGATGCCCGTGTCCACGAAGAGGCGTGCCACCTCGGCTATGCGCCTGATGTTCTCCCGCCTGTCTTCGTCGGAGAAGCCGAGGTTGCTGTTTATGCCGGTGCGGATGTTGTCGCCGTCGAGTATGCGGCAGAGCAGCCCGCGCCCTTGCAGTTCGCGTTCAAGGGCAATGGCTATGGTGCTCTTGCCCGAACCGCTAAGGCCCGTCATCCAGACCATCAGTCCTCGCTGACCCAGCAGCCTTTCTTTGTCGGCGCGAGTGAGCATTCTGTCGAATATGGGATGAATGTGTTCCATGTCATGTTAATGTGCGTCCCGTTCCCATGTCATCATGCTGCGGGCGTGAACGGCCAGATGAGAGGTATCAGCGTTACAGAGGTCACCATCACGATGATGTCCATCGGCACGCCAACCCTAAGGAAATCGGTGAACTTATAGTTGCCCGCACCCTGCACGATGAGGTTGGTCTGGTAGCCTATTGGCGTGGCGAAGCCCGCCGATGCGGCCACGCAAATGGCCATGAAGAATGGCATTGGGTCGACACCGAACTTGGTCGCCGTCTCCAGTGCCAGCGGGAATGCCAGCGCAGCAGCCGCGTTGTTGGTGATAAGTTCTGTTATTACGAGCGTCACGAAATAGAGCATGACCAATGCGCCCCACGCCCCCAGTGAGCCGGAGACACCCTTCAAGAAGTTGGCTATGAGGGCGGCAAGCCCCGACTCCTCCATCGCCGCGCCTATGGCGAAGGCGCAGGCAATGGTGATGAGTATGTCCCAAGAGATGTACTTGGTATATTTCTTCGTGGGGAAGAGTTTCAGCCACGCCATCACCACGGCCGTGACCGAGGCGAAGAAGAACATATCGAGTTTCACTTTCGGGAACATCTCCTGCATGAAAGGCAGTTCGCCAATGGTCGCTCCCCCTATCATTATGATGAGCAGCACCAACGCCGTCCACCGCTTCCACACCGGCATGGGGCGTGTGGGAATCTCCTTGCTGTTGGTCATCATAAGGAACACCGACGAATCGCCCCATGTGCGGGTGAACGCCTCATCGGCCAGCAGCACGAGCGTGTCGCCCTCTTGCAGGCGCACCTCGCCGAGGTTTGACGTGATGGTGTGGCCGCCCTGCCTCACCTCGCGCACCTCCGCACCGTAACGACGCTTGAAGTCGAAGTTCTTGAGCTTGCGTTTCAGTCCTGGGAAGCGCGAGCCGAGCACCACCTCCACCACATGTTGTCCGGTGCGCCCAGCCTGTTCGTCCTCCTCGTCCTCCACGCTGTCAGGGCGTTTGTCAGGCAACAGCTTCTTGGAAGCGAGCACAATGAAGGCCAGCCCCACCACCGTGATGGGTATTCCGATATATGCAAGGTCGAACATACGCATCCCGGCCATGCCTTTGTCTATCATCATGCCATGCACCACGAGGTTGGTGGAAGTACCGATGAGCGTACAGAGGCCGCCGAGGATGGTGGCATAGGACAGTGGTATGAGGAATTTCGTGCATGGCAGCCCCACTTTCTTGGCCCAGTTCTTTATGATGGGGGCGAATATTACCACCACAGGCGTATTGTTGAGAAAACCCGAGACCACGCTCACCATCGGCAGCACGCGCATCTGTGCCCGCGCCACCGTGGTCTGCCGCTCCGGCAGCAGTTTCTTCACCACCACCCCGAGAGCGCCGCTCTGGCGCACACCCTCGCTCACGAGGAAAAGCAACGCCACTGTGATCATCCCTCGGTTGCTGAAGCCGGCCACCATTTGCTTGGGCGTTATGATGCCGGCCACCATGAAAAGCACCACGAGCGTGAGCAGGACAATGCCCGGACGCATCTTGTCCATGATGAGGGCGGCGAGCATTCCCACCAGTCCCAACAATACGAAAGCTATCTCGAATGTCATTGCGTTGTTATCTTGTTTCAGTCTGTTTGCCTACCGGTGTCACGTTGCCTTGTCATTCAGGCACGTCCTCCACTCCTTTATCCTGTGGACGCAGAAGCGTCATTGCTGTCTTGTGCCCTCGCGGCTCACCACAAACCACGGGTTGTGCAGGTCGGACTTGTTGTATGTGAGTCTCCCGCTGCCGTCGGCACGCTCCACGGTGCAGCCTGCGGCCTCGGCCACCGCCTGACCAGCCGCCGTGTCCCACTCCATCGTCGGGGCAAAGCGCGGGTAGACATCGGCCTTGCCCTCAGCCAACATGCAGAACTTCAGCGAACTGCCCCGCGAGAGCGTGGCGGCCTCGCCGTGTTCCTCACGCAGGCGACTGATGAACGCCTCGGTGTCGGCGTTGAGGTGGGAGCGCGATGCCACCACCGTCAGCGGCCTGTCGTCGGATGCCAAAGGCAGTGGCATGGACTCCTGTCGCACCTCGTCCATAGTGCAATAGTGGCGTGCGCCAGGCTGCACTGTGGCCTTGCCTGCGCCCTCCCCCACTATGCCCCAGAACAGTTCGCCCGTGGCCGGGGCGTAGACCACGCCCAGCACGGGATGGCCGCCATCTACCAAGGCTATGTTGACCGTGAACTCGCCGTTGCGCTTTATGAACTCCTTTGTGCCGTCGAGCGGGTCGATTATCCACAGGCTCTGCCACTGACGACGCTCTTCATAAGGCGCGTGGGCACTCTCCTCGCTAAGCGTCCGTATGCCAATAGGCTCCAATGCCGTGGCTATACAGCGGTCGGCGCGGCGGTCGGCCTTGGTCAGCGGCGAGTTGTCGGCTTTCAGCTCGATGCCAAAATCCTGCCGTGGGTCATTGTAGACTATCATTATCTCGCCACCGGCGGCAATGGCGGCGTTGATGGCTTCGACCATTAACTTGTCTCTCTTGTCCATTGTGCTGGTGATTCTTACCACCGCGAGGCAACTTGCACCATGCGGCTTTAATTTTGCAAATTTAGCACCATATTTCCATCTTGCGGAAAACAGCGCGCTTATTTTATCTGTTATTAACACAAAACAAGCCGCATCTCTCGGCTTTGACCGCACGATGAGACAAAATGGACATTGCCCCGACGAACCGTGGAAAGGCGCACATTGCGTTCGGCATGGGGCATATTGGAGGGAACAGGGCATCAAGAAAGGTATGCGCAGCCACGCGACTGGCATCCATACCCCCTATTCCCTCCAAATGCACACCGACGCAGCAATGCGCTCTTTTGCCGGTCAGTCCATGTGGAACACTTCCTCAAGCGGTATCGAGACGGGCGAATTGTCGGGATTCACCTCCATTATGTCGGCCATCATGTCCCACCAGCGTTGCGTTATGGGGTCTACGTTGGCCGTGTCTTGGCTGTTAGTGTCCTTGTCGCACTTCTGCACGGCAAACAATAGGTTGGTCTCCTTGTCCCAAAAGATGCTGTAATCGCTCACGCCTTGATCCTTAATCATCTGCTTCAGTTCCGGCCAAATGGCGGCATGACGCTTGGCGTACTCTTTCTCGCACCCGGGCTTCAGAATCATCTTAAATGCAAATCTCTTCATAGTTCTAAGTATTTTGTTGTTTGGCTTCACTGTCGTCATGTGTCACGAAATAGCCTATCCTGTAAAGGTTGAACAGCCAAAGGCAAGGATGTCGGCCTTCGAGCCACCGCCGTTCCAGCCGTCCGAAAGCCCTGTGCCACAGGCGCAATAACGGCAGCAGTGCCGTGTGCCCGAGTGAATCGGCCACGGAGAGCAGCGTGGAATATCCACGGAACTCCTGATGGTACTTGTGCAGGGCAAGCATATCTCGCTCCACCTTATTAATATATGTGGGATTGTCCTCAAAATCGGCCAGCACCACGGGATTTTGTATGTGGCACACGCCAATGGAACGCGCGCGCAAGGTCTTTCCCCAATATATGTCTTCAAGGCGTCTGAACCGTTCCTCAAACGGACAGGAGAGCATTATGTCGCGCGGAACCATGAAGTTGGCCGAGCGAAACGACTTGTATGGCCGTTTGCTTCGCTCCGTAGCGATGTGGCGCGGCTCTGCACGACTTTCGTAAAGATGGCGCAGATTGCCTTTGTCGCCATCCCGAAGCGGAAGCACGCTGACACCGCCATTGACCACGAAGCCGGCACGACGGTTCTCCCAATAGCAGGAGATGAATTGGGGCGAAAGCACCTCCACATCGCAATCGAGGAAAAGCAACCATTCGTAACGACTTCTTTTTGCAAGCAGATTGCGCATGGCCGCACTCCCCCGATTATGCTCCCGCCGCAGCCAGACGCACTTCTCCATCTGCCCGATGGCTGCATTGCGGTCAAGGCAGCGGCTGTCCGTGGAACAATCGTCGCCCACAAGAATCTCATAGCGCAAAGATGGCATCGCGTCGCAAAGTTCCTTGAGACGCTCCACCAGCCCCACGCACACATGGTTATAGGATGGTATGAGTATAGAAAACCCTTCCATGTATCTATTCCATGCCGTTCTTTCTCTTCCGGCAGCAGCAAATTTACGCAAAAAAGTCCAACAATCAGAATGTTGCCAAACTAATTTGCATCATGCCCGCGAACCGCCAACGGAGGAGACGCACAAAAAGCAGGGGGTGCGCACGCTCTTCGCCTGCGCACCCCCTGCATGAAATCTGGAGGATTTATGTTAACCCACCCTGCACATCAGGCTGCCGCAGCGGCGTACACCCAGTGGTAGACTCCGCTGAAGATGCCAAACAGCACGATGCCTGCGGTGCAGACAACAAGCGAGACCTTGGTCGGGATGTCCAGCTTGAACGTGTCGAGGGGCTTATCGCTCGGCGTGATGTACATGGCCTTGACAATGAGCAGGTAGTAGTAAAGGCTCGGCACAGTGTTAATCAACGCGATGAACACCACGACGTATGCCCACACCGACCCTTGCTCTGCGGCAGCCATGAACACAAAGAACTTGCTGAACATTCCCGCGAACGGCGGTATGCCGGCCAACGAGAAGAGGGCGAGCGTCATAAGCAAGGCCAGCTTGGGGTTGGTCTTGTAAAGGCCGTTGTAGCAGCTGAACTTGGTCGTGCCGCCACCGGTGGTCTCCACGGCGTTGATGACAGTGAAAACGCACAGGTTGGCCACCACGTACACCAGCACATAGTAGACGAGGGCGGCCGTGCCGAGGGTGCTTCCGCCGATCACGGCAAGCATGATGTAGCCGGCCTGCGATATGGAGCTGAACGCCATGAAACGCTTCAGTTCGTTCTGACGTATCGCGAACAGGTTGGCTATCGTGATGCTCAACACAATGACGATGTAAAGCATGTACTCCCAATACTCTATCATGGGGGCGAAAACCTTTGTGAAGATAGCCAAGAGGGCGAAAGCTGACGCGCCCTTGGAAACCACACTGAGGTATCCCGTGACAGGAGTGGGGGCACCCTGATATGAGTCGGCTGTCCAGAAATGGAACGGCACGAGCGAAATCTTGAAGCCAAGGCCGCTGAAGAAGAACACCATGCCCATGATGGCAAGCGGCGAATTGGTCAGGACGGCGGCCACATCGTCAAAATAGAGTGTGCCGGCGGCAGCATAAACAAACGATATGCCATAGAGCATCACGCCACTTGAGAACGTGGCCACGAGCACAAACTTGGCTGCGCCCTCGGCGGAGTTCTTCTTGAACTTATCGAATGCCACGAGGCAGGCCATCGGAACGGAGGCCATTTCAAGTCCGAGGAAGAACATGAGGAAATGACCCGACGACATCATCATGTACATGCCGAGCAGCGTGGAAGCCACAAGCACGTGGAACTCGCCGGCCAGGCGGCTCGTTGCTTTCTGCTCCAGCCACGGCTGTGCCATGACGCAGACGATGAACGTGGCACCGGTGAGTATCGTCTTCATAACATTCACCGCCGGAGTGGTGACGTAAAGGCCGCCAAAGGCTGTGGCAGGCCCCGCCCACAGGCACACGCCCACTTGCAATATGAGAAAAACGGACATCAGCAGGCTCAACGATGTCACTTTCTGCCTGCCGCCCTTCATAATGAGATCGGCAAGGAACACTACCACCAATATGACCACGAGAGTGGCCTCGGGTATCATGTTAAAGAACTGACCGTAATTCATATCGAGCTACTGACGTTTAAAGGTTTATGACGCTAAGTATCGGCGTCACTGCATCTGCAATGACGTTGCTCACCCACAGTGGGGCAAGTCCCAACCCGGCAACACAGAAAATGAGGCAGCACACAGAGACGCGCTCATCCCACGTGGCATCCGTCAATTCGAGATAGTGAGGGTTGGTCACTTTCTGGAAGAGTATCTTGCCCACGACACGGAGGATATAGACCGCCGTTACGACTATCGAAAGGCAGGCAATGATGGTGGCTGCACGGTGGAACGTGTCCTCGTTCTGGAACGAGCCGACAAAGATTGTCATCTCTGCGGCAAAGCCCGAGAAGCCCGGCAGACCAAGGTTGGCCAGACCGGCTATCACGTAGCCAACGCTCAGGAAAGGCATTATCTTCATCAGGCCGCCAAGCTGGCGCACGTCACGGGTGTGGGTGCGGCCATATATCATGCCTATCAGGGCAAAGAACAGGGCCGTCATCAGACCGTGGGAAAGCATCTGGAGTATTGCACCGGTGCAAGATGCCTTGGTCATCATCAGCAAGGCGAAGAGCACGAGGCCGCAGTGGGACACCGACGAGTAGGCGTTGATGTACTTCAAGTCGGTCTGCACACAAGCGGACAAAGCTCCATAGACCACGGAAATGGTGGTGAGGATGAGGAATATCCACGAGAGTTCGTTCGCCGCGTCAGGCAAAAGGAACATTGCAACACGGAAACAGCCGTAGCCGCCGAGCTTCATCAGCACACCAGCGTGGAGCATCGACACTGCCGTGGGAGCCGAGGCGTGACCGTCGGGACTCCACGTGTGGAACGGGAACAAAGCCCCAAGCACGCCGAAGCCGATGAAAATGAACGGGAACAGTACGTTCTGGATGTTGACGGGGATATTGTTGTTGGCCGCGATCTCCATGACATCCATAGTGGTTGCGCCATTGAAGAAGTAAATGCCAAGTATGCCGATTATCAGCAAGGCAGAGCCGCCCATGAGCATCAGAGTGAGCTTCATGGCCGAATACTCCTTGTGGCCGCTGCCCCACACACCGATGAGGAGATACATCGGGATGAGGGCAACCTCGTAGAACATGAACATTGTGAACAGGTCGGTGCTGATGAAGAAGCCGTAGACACCGGTCGACAGAAGCGTGAACCAGAGGAAGAACTCCTTGGTGAGTGGCTGTAACCGCCACGAAGCGAACGTGCCGGTGAACACGATGATGCTCGAAAGCAGGAGCATCACCACCGAAATGCCATCGACACCCACTGCATAGCAGATGTTCAGTGGCTCAAACCACGTTGTGCTGTACGTGAACAGCATAGCATCCTCGATGCCTGCGTTCCGCGCTTCGATGAAAGCCACGGTGAGCCACACCGAGAGTGCGAGCAGACACGAAGAGCCCACCACCATGACACCGCGCACTTGGTTGAGGCTGCGGGCAATCCACAGCCCAAGGAGCATAAGTGCCGGTATCGCTACGAAAAGACTTAATATGCTCATTTTCTTACAATATGCAAAGTAATATTAAGGTTAAGGCCACCGTGCCGCTGATGAACCAAACGGCATACTGACGCACATCGCCGCTCTGCCACGGACGGATGGTCTCGCCAGCCTCGTTGGCTCCCCATGCGAGGAAGTTGAATGTGCCGTCAATCACATGCCGGTCGAACCATGCAATCGGCGTGGAAACACAGCGGAAGATTATCTTGTGGGTGACGAACATCCATATCTCGTCGATGTAGAAACGACGGTATGCCGCCCTGTGGAGCTTGGGGAAACGGCGTGCCAGCATGTCGGCCACGGGAGTCTCCTCGCCCTTATACATATAGGTGGCAAGGCCGATGCCGAGCAGTGCGAGCACGGTGCTCGTCCCTGCAATGGCCCAATTAATGTGCGTGCCGAAAGCAAGGCCGTTGGCCGAGACAAACTCACCGAACTCAAACACATGGAGCGTGCCGAAGATACCCACGGCCATGGTTATCACCGAAAGCACGATGAGGGGCACTGTCATGGTGAGCGGTGCTTCATGCGGCTGGTGTACGCCCTCGGCCTTGTGGGTCTCATAGTAGCTCTTGCCCCAGAATATCACGTAGTAGAGGCGGAACATATAGAACGCCGTCATGGTGGCAATCGCGCTCATCACAACTCCCATCACGGGGCTGAAGTTATAACAGGCCACGAGAATCTCGTCCTTGGAGCAGAAGCCCGAGAAGAACGGGATGCCGGCGATGGCCAGGCACGAGATGAGGAACGTGACGTGGGTGACGGGCATATACTTGCGCAGCCCGCCCATGTACATCTTCTCGTTTGAGTGTACGGCATGTATTATGCAACCTGCGCCAAGGAACAGGCAGGCCTTGAACATGGCGTGGGTGAACAGATGGTACATACCGGCCATGTAGCCAAGGCCGTTGCCGTCGGCATACTCCACCGTCGGGTCTACGCCGCCTGTCTCGCCGGGCATACTCACGCCAAGCGACACGAGCATGAAGCCAATCTGCGAGATGGTGGAGAAAGCGAGGACGCGCTTGATGTCGCTCTGGCAGCAAGCCACGGCGGCGGCATAGAATGCCGTGAACGCGGCGATGTAGGCTATCCAATGCAACGCCTGCGGAGCGAACTCCACGAACAGCGGGAACAGGCTCGCCACGAGATACACGCCTGCCACGACCATGGTGGCGGCATGGATGAGGGCAGACACTGGCGTCGGGCCTTCCATAGCGTCTGGCAGCCAGATGTGCAACGGGAACATGGCAGACTTGCCCGCACCGCCAATGAACATCAGGAAGAGCGACATCGGCATCACCCATGCGACACCGGCCACATGCTGGTGGAGTTCAGGCATGGCCGTGAGGTCGTAGCTGAACGTGCCGACATAGAAGCTGTAGAACAGGATTCCGATGAGGAAGAACAAGTCGGCGAAGCGCGTCACGATGAATGCTTTCTTCGATGCGGCCACCGCCGAATGCAGCGGATAGTAGAAACCGATGAGCAGATAGGAGCTTACGCCCACCAGCTCCCAGAAGAGATACATCTGGAAGATGTTCGTGGCGACTACCAGTCCGAGCATCGACATGGTGAAGAGCGACAGGAAAGCGTAGTAACGCTGGAATCCCTTCTCGCCGTGCATGTATCCGAAAGAGTAGATGTGAACCATGAAACTGACCGTCGAAATGACTATCAGCATCATCACCGATATTGGCGTAAGGCGGAAGCCGATGGTGAACGTCAGCAGCTCGGAGAACTTAATCCACGCGAAATCGAACACCGTCACCGTGGTGTAAAGCCCGTCGGCTGCCCGGCCATCTATCAAGAAGTACTTGATGGCAGTGTAATAGCACAAAGCCGTGACCACAGCCAGCACGCAAGTGCCCAGCAAGCCCGAGACCTTGTGCGACATTTTCATGCCGGCAAGGCCGAGCACGACAAACGACAGTGCTGGCAGCAGGAGTATCAGGAAAGCATAACTATAATCCATAAAGCACACTAAAATTTCATGTTTTCTATACTGTTCACCTGATCGCTGCGGAAGTTGCGATAGACATTGATGATTATCGCTATGGCAACGGCACTCTCGGCCGCACTCACGCCGATGGAGAAGATGGTCATAAAGAAGCCCTCAAGCTCGCCGGGGAAGAGCAGGCGGTTGAACGCAGCGAAGTTGATGTCTACGGCGTTGAGCACAAGCTCCACCGAGATGAGCATCGCTATGAGGTTGCGGCGAGTGACAAAACCGAATACGCCGATGAAAAACAAGAGTGCGCTAAGCACAAAATAAGCCTCTACTGGTACCATGATCAGTCCTCCTTTTCTTTTCTTGCGACAACGATGCCGCCAACTATACATGCCAGCAGGAACACAGAGATGAACTCAAACGGCAGCACGTACTGGTATTTCTCGCTGCCGAGCAGGGCTGTGCCTATCGTGCCCATTGGCACTTCGACATCGGCCACGGCCATCGACTGGTCGATGAACTTGTTCTTCAGCAGCACCAGGGCCACAGTGGCAAGCCCCACGAGCGAGGCGAGTGCCCCGGCCACCACGCGGCTGCCCTTCAGCCGCTCCACAAGGCCCTGAAGCGTGCGCTTGCCAACGAGTTGGATGGCGAAGATGTACATCATCGTTATGCCGCCGGCGTATATGCTGATCTGTGCTGCGCCGAGGAAAGTGTAGTCGAGCAGGAAATATATTCCGGCCACACCGAGCAGCACAAACAGCAGGAACGTGGCCGCACGCATGATTCGCCTCGTCGCCACGCAGAGCACGGCGGAGCCGAGTATCACGGCAGCCAATATGCAAAACATTATTGTATTAGCCATTTTCTTTTGTCACCTTTAATCATCTTGTTGCGGTGTTAAACTTGCCTATCGTGAGCGGTGCGCCACCATCGAGAATGTTTGGCAACGAGCTTTGGTATTTCTCCTTGTCGAGGTGAAGCACGAGCTTGCTCCTGTCGAATACGGCGTTCTCAAAGTCGTTGGTGAACTCGATGGCGTCGAACGAGCAGGCGTTGACGCACAACTGGCAGAACATGCAGTCGCCGAGGTCGTACTGGTAATCAACGAGCTGGCGTTTCTTCTTGCCCTCCTCGTTTGTCACCATCTGCGAGACAATCTTGATTGTGCCATTGGGGCAGGCTTTCTCGCAGAGCGTGCAGGCCACGCACTTCACGGCTCCGTCTTCCCCATGCTTCATCACGAGGCGGCCACGGTGACGCTTTGCAACGTGGAGGGTGGTCTTGCGGTTCTCGGGATATTGCTCCGTGCTCTTTTTCGTGAAATACTCCTTGAGGGTAACCCTCATGCCTATGGCGAGCGACTTCACGGCATCCACGATTTCGCCAAAATATGATTTGTTGTTGTCTTCCATTTTCAGCTTTGTTGATTTAGAAATGCCACCCGAAGGCCACCACTACGGTCATTATCACGATATTGATCAGGCAGAGCGGCATGAGGTATTTCCACTCGAGCTTGAGTATCTGGTCGATGCGCAGGCGCGGGAACGTCCAGCGCACCCACATGAGCAGCCACACGACGGCGAACGTCTTGGCAAGGAACCAGACGATGCCGGGGATGTAGTCCATCAAGCTGTCGAAGGCTGCCACGCCGATGTTGATTGGCGCCCAGCCGCCGAGAAACACCGTAGTGGCTACGCCGGCGATGACAAAGAGGTTGAGATACTCGGCCAGGTAGTAGAAGCCGAAGCCCATGCCGCTGTACTCGGTGTGGTAGCCTGCCGTCAGCTCGCTCTCGGCCTCGGCCAAGTCGAACGGGCCACGGTTGGCCTCGGCGTTGCCTGCGACGAGGAACACGAGGAAAGCGATGATCGCCGGAATGTGTCCCTTGAAGATAAGCCACTGCCACGGGCCTGTCTGTGCCTCCACTATGCCCGACACCTGCATCGTGCCGGTAAGTATCACGGCCGTGATCAGGCAGAGGCCGAGCGACATTTCATAGGAAATGAGCTGCACGGCACCACGCATTGCGGAAACGACACCATACTTGTTGTTACTGCCCCAGCCGGCGAGGAAGATGCCTATCACGCCGACGCTCGACACCGCCGTGAGGAGGAACACGCCAACATTGAAGTTGAGCACCTCTGCGCCCCTGTTCCACGGGAGGAACGAGAACGTGCCCACGGAGGCTATTATCACGAGGAACGGAGCTATGCAATAGAGGAGCTTGTCTGCCTTGTCGACGACGAAGATTTCCTTGATGAGCATCTTCACCACATCGGCAAACACTTGGAACAAGCCCCACGGGCCGACGCGCATCGGGCCGAGGCGGCACTGGAAGTAAGCGCAGACCTTGCGCTCCATCAATATGAGTACGATGGCCAGCACGGCGTAGGCCACGAGCAGGAGCACACCCACTATGACGCATTCGATGAGCGTCGACCAGAAGCCGCCCAAGCCCAGCGTGACGCGCAGCAGGCTGTCAAACCACGTTGTAACTATGCTAAAGTCAAACATATTTTATTTCCGTGTTTATGGTTGTCAGTAGAACGATGGGCATCAGCGGTCGATGTCTGGAATGACGAAATCGAGGGCTGCACCCGTGGTTATGAGGTCGGCCACCTTCTGGCCGCGCAGCATCTCGTCCATGGCGGCCACAAGATTGAGACCCATGGGCTTGATCTTCAGGCGGTAGGGCGACTTGTCGCCGCGTGAATCGAGATATACGCCAATCTCGCCACGGCTTCCCTCGCAAGAGGTGTACCACTGTCCCTCAGGCACTTTGATGATGGGCTTCTGCTTCACGTAGAAATCGCCGGCGGGGATGTTGTCGATGAGCTGCTCGATAATGCGCACGCTCTGCTTCATCTCCTCGATGCGCACGAGATAGCGTCCCATGGAGTCGCACATGTCGTTGGTCACTTCGTCGAACTCCACTTTGCCATACATCGCATACGGATGGTTCTTGCGCACATCGTTGTGCCAGCCCGAAGCACGTCCCGACGGGCCGGAAACGCCGTAGCTTATGATGTCGTCGAGCTGCATCGGGCCCACGTTGGTGAAACGGTTTCGCATGATTACATTGTCGCCAAACACGTCCATATACTCCTGGAACATGGGCTTGATGTAAGTGCAGAGGGTCTTCACGTTCTTCACGAAGTTGGGGTCGATGTCGTCTTGCAGTCCGCCTATGCGATAGTAGTTCTGGATGAGGCGGCCGCCCGTGGTCTCCTCCATGGCGTTGAGCACGTGCTCGCGGTCGCGCATGGAATAGAGGAAGGCGGTGAGTGCGCCGAGGTCTTGCGCACAGCAGCCAATGTAGAGCAGGTGACTGTCAAGGCGTTGCAGCTCGTCCATGATGGTGCGGACATACTGTATGCGGTCGGTCAGCTCCACGCCCAGAGCCTCCTCTATCACCCCGCAAAGCGCGTGGCGGTTCATCATCGCGCTGAGGTAGTCGAGACGGTCGGTCAGGGCGAGCGTCTGCGGGTAGGTATAAGCCTCGCACATCTTCTCTACGCCACGGTGTATGTAGCCGAAATGCGGGTAGATGCGCTTGACCACCTCGCCGTCGAGCACCGTTTGCAGGCGCAGCACGCCGTGGGTTGACGGGTGCTGCGGGCCGATGTTCACCACAAACTCCTCGTCGTCGAAGAGCTTGCGTTGCGTTGTCTTCAGGTGGCCGTCCCCGTCAATGGTGTAGACGCAAGTGGTGTTTGGCTCGGGATCGTCCTCCAGTGTGTAGGTGTTGTTCTCCCGGCTCAGGTCGTAGTCCTTGCGCAGGGGATAGCCCTTGAAGTCGCTGCGCAGGTAGAGGCGGCGCATGTCGGGATGCCCGAGGAACTTTATGCCGAGGAAGTCGTACACTTCACGCTCAAGCAGGTCGGCCGACTTCCAAAGCCCGGTCACGGTGGGCAGCACGCTCTCGCCGTCGACGGTCTTCGCGATGGCCTTCACGGAGGTGCGCTCGTGGGTCTTTGTGTTTTCAAGTATGTAAACGCAGCCGAGGCCCTCCTCCCCGAAATCCTCGCCGACGATGGTGACGAGGTAGTCGAAGTGCTTGGCCTTCCGCAGCCCTTCCATTTCCTTGGCAAGGCTGTCGCTGTCGAACACTGTGCTATTCAGTTTCATATCTTCGCTTACCTTATTATTAATATAGGTCAGTCGTCCAGCCCTTTCTTGGGGTCGAAGCCCTCCGGCACATCGGTGACGATGATGGGCTGCATGGCCTGACGGCGTTCCTCGGCTGTCATCTTGTGGTTCACGCCGCCAAAGAACTTCTCTATCTTCACCTTGCGCTGCAACTGCATCATGCCGTACATAATGGCCTCTGGGCGCGGGGGGCACCCGGGGATGTAGACATCGACAGGCACAATCTCAGATATGCCCCTCACGACGTGGTAGCTGTCCTTGAACGGACCGCCGGAAATGGCGCAGCCGCCGACGGCCACCACATACTTCGGGTCGGCCATCTCGTCGTAGAGACGCTTGAAGGCCGGGGCCATCTTGTGGGTGATTGTGCCGGCGCACATGATGAGGTCGGCCTGTCGCGGCGAGTTGCGGGTGACCTCGAAGCCGAAGCGTGCGAAGTCGTAGCGCGCGCATCCCACTGCCATGAACTCAATGCCGCAGCAGCTCGTGGCAAACGTCAGCGACCAGAGGGAGTTGCTGCGACCCCAGTTTATAACTTGGTCGAGCGAGCCGAGCACGACGTTCCCGCCGCCCTCGTTCACCTCGGCAAGCAGTTTCTCGATGGTTTCGTTGTCCTTGAACTCCCCGTAGGGGATGCTCTTGATTGCAGGCTTCCTCATTATTTCCATTCGAGCGCTCCTTTCCGCCAGGCGTATGCCAGGCCAAACACAAGTACCAACAGGAAGAAGCCAATGCTGCACAAGGCCATTGCACCGAACTCCTTCACGACCACTGCCCAGGGATAGAGAAACACTGTCTCTATGTCGAACATCAGGAAGAGGATGGCAAACAGGTAGTAACCCACGTGTATCGGAAGCCACGCTGTGCCCCGCGTGGGTATGCCGCACTCAAACGGCTCCCCCTTTACCGGATTGTACGACCGCGGCCCTATCAGCTTGGCAACGACATACGCCCCCAAAACCAATACGACAGCCGTCAGGATGACGGTAACGAACAAAGTGAAATACATAAAATATAATATTACAAATCTTGTATTCCTGTAAGCGGTTGCAAAGATAGCAAAATAATCCCAAAACGAGCCATAACTGACAGCAAAAGAATTTAGGGCGCATTCGGCAAATATTCTATAATTATAACTTTAGGTAGATGATGCCCGACTTTGCGCCTGTGTCGGCTTCACGAGCATTGCCTGTTTGTGAGGCGGCATCCGTCCGTTCTCTTCCATGTTGTTAGGCCGCCTGCGGCCTGTCGCCACGCACCGATCGCCTCTCGTGCAACTGGCTAATGAGGTCTTTCTTCCGTGAAAATTATTTGACAACATGGAATCTCGAAATAGCGCGCTTGAGCTTGTACAGAATGGCGTTTACCACTTCAAAGAGACAACTTTGGGTGACATAACCACGTTTCGCAGTGGAAAGATGGGGCAAGATTCCTTTTTTTCGTATCTTTGCCGGACAAACAGTTGAACAGAATCGCGCCGGTATTTAAGGTCTGGCAATCTACTTAACATTTAAATAAACATCAATGAAGAGACAAGTTCTTGTATATGTATGGCTGATGCTATACCTTTCGGTTTCTGCATCTTCCGGAAAACGATTATTCAATGACGGTTGGCGCTTCAGTCTATGCGACACCATAGGGGCACAAGACGAGGCTTTCGACGACAGTGCGTGGAGGGAACTGTCTCTTCCGCACGATTGGAGCATCGAGGGACGGTTCGACAAAGATGCGCCTGCTGGCAACGACGGAGGCTATCTCCCCACTGGCATCGGGTGGTATCGCAAGACATTTGAACTGCCCAAGACCATTGAGACCCGGAAATACCAGCTTTATTTCGAAGGTGTTTATATGAACTCGGAAATTTATGTCAACGGGCAACGCGCAGGCGGATATCCCTATGGCTATTCATCGTTTTTTGTCGACATCACACCTTATGTAAGACCGGGGAAAAATATGGTGGCAGTTAGGGTGGACAATTCACAGCAAAAAAATTGCCGTTGGTATACCGGTTCAGGCATTTACCGCAATGTGTGGCTGACCGAAAGCGGACCTGTACACATCGCAGACTGGGGAATTCAGGTGACAACTCCCGACTTGCATACCGTGGTAGTCAAGACTGACATCGAGAATGAGACGGACGTTCGAAAGACGCTCGAAGTAAAGACGGAGGTGTCCGGGCAGTATCAGACCGAAACAGTCGTGCTGGAGGCGGGCGCACGGATTGCCGTAGAACATACTCTATCTTTGTCCGACGCAAAGCCTTGGTCGCCCGAAGCCCCGAACTTATATACGGCTCGGATTACCGTGACCGAAGGAGGAAATGCATTGGACTGCAAAGAAGAACGCTTCGGATTCCGTACCTTGGCCTATTCGGCAGAAAAGGGTTTCCTGCTGAACGGGAAGATTGTCTTGCTGAACGGCGGATGCCTGCACCACGACAACGGCATTTTGGGGACGGCCGCTTACGACCGCGCCGAACGACGGAAAGCAGAACTGATGAAACGGGCAGGCTTCAATGCCGTGCGCACTTCGCACAACATCCCCTCGGAAACTTTCCTGCATGCCTGCGATGAATTGGGGCTACTGGTCATCGACGAAGCGTTCGATGGCTGGCGTGACGCTAAAAACACGCACGATTATCATGCGTTGTTCGATGAATGGTGGGAGCGTGACATCCGGGCGATGGTGCTCCGCGACCGCAATCATCCCAGCATTTTCTGCTGGAGCATCGGCAACGAGGTTATCGAACGGAAGAAGATAGAGGTGGTGACCACGGCACGCAATTTGGCAGCCCTCTGTCGGAAGTTGGATCCGACACGCCCGGTCACTTCGGCGCTTGCGGCATGGGACAGCGACTGGGAGATATACGATCCCTTGGCAGAGGCGCACGACATTGTCGGTTACAACTACATGATACATAAATCGGAGAGCGACCACCAGCGTATCCCTTCGCGCATTATGATGCAAACCGAGTCTTATCCCAGCGATGCCTGGAAGAATTTCCGTAAGGTGAAGGACCATACTTATGTCATAGGCGACTTCGTGTGGACGGCACTGGATTACATCGGTGAGTCGGGTATCGGACGCTGGTACTACGAAGGAGATGTGCCGGGCGAGCATTATCATCGTCCGCTCTATCCGTGGCACGCAGCTTATTGCGGCGATATAGACTTGACCGGATTGCGCAAACCTGTCAGCCATTACCGTTCCATGTTGTGGAATGAAAAAGCGGAAGAGCATCTGTACATCGCAGTGAAAGAGCCCGATGGATATAACGGAAAGGTACAGACCACCCTATGGGGCACATGGCCTACTTTTGCGAGTTGGAATTGGGAAGGGCATGAAGGCAACCCCATAGAAGTGGAAGTCTATTCACATTATCCTACGGTGCGGCTTTACCTGAATGACATTTTGGTGGGTGAAAAGCAGGTGGAAGAAATGAAAGCTGTCTTTTCTTTGGCATATACGCCAGGCGTGTTGAAAGCCGAAGGCATCCGCAACGGAGAGTCAATCGAGACACAAACCCTGCAAACGGCAGGCAAACCGGTCTCCATTCGCCTCACGGCGGACCGACGTGAACTCGATGCCGACGGGCAAGACTTGTCGTTCATAGTAATAGAAGCGGTGGATGCAGCAGGGCAGACCGTGCCTGTTGCCGGCAATCTGTTGTCGGTATCAGTCAAAGGAGCGGCGGCGTTGCTTGCTTTAGGCAATGCCGACATCAAAGACGAGGATCCGTATTTCGACCACACGCATCATTTGTGGAAGGGGCGTGCACTGCTGGTGGTACGTTCCAATGGGAAGAGCGGAAAAGCCAACATACAGGTCTCTGCCAAGGATATGGACGGCAAAGAAGTGAAAAAGAATATTTCCCTCCGTTTTAAAGATTAATGGAGCAGCAAAGTGTACAAGCCCACAACCCAATAACACTCAAACAACACCGTGAGAACGACATTCTCATGCACGTCATAATGTTCTCACGGTGTTGGAGAATACATAGCAAGTGAAAGTCCTTGTCTGTCTTCAACCCAAATCGGTCATTAGACCGTTATCATGCCGAGGCAGAATCAGTCTGAAGTCTAACGACCGATTTGGGTTCAAACAAATGGCATTGGAGGCTTTCCGCTCCTTGCAACCCTGATATCCGACCTGCTCCCTCCGCGCAATGCCGTAGCAAGGCTTCTGTCCGAGTCAATGCTTGACATGTCCAATTTCCGTGCGGTGCCTGTCCAACAGTCCAATACATAAGGATTTCCACTCGCCAGCCTTGTTCCGTTTGTTGTAATGGGAACACCGCACCATATGTCAACACCTTGCTGCTGGCATCTTTTTGGCCGCGTTTTGATGCCCAATCAACTTGCATTCGATGCCTTGTTGCATTGCGATTAATGCCTCATTGGAGGCCAACGGGGCATTAATTGGCGGCCATTTAACCCAAATCGGTCGTTAGACTTCAGACTGATTCTGCGCTAAATGGAATATTTTCAAACAAGAAGAAAATTAATAGAGGAATATTCTTAATTGTCAACAATCTTGGTTAAATTTGCCGTGCAATAATGACCTTTCCTATACATTGAATATGGAAGACAAAGGACAAAATTATCATCGTAACCGTTTGCTGTCTGCTGCTACAATAGTTGGAGACGTATTGATTTGCTTTTTGTTATATTTAGCTTTCGGCTATGCCTATGACATGTACGGGTCGGATGGCTTCATGCAGTCTCTCGTGACCGTCATCGCCATCTACTTTGCGTGCGTGATGAAAGGCGGCGTGATTCTCTACAAGCGCAATGTGCGGTATTTCCAAGTGGTCTCGCTCGTGCTTTCCAACGTGGTGCTTTTCGCAGTGGCCTGCCTTGTGCTGCTGAACATAGGCCACTTCGACAGGCTCCCCATCTCCGGCGAGCTGCTCTTCCTGCTCTCCCTCATGGTGCTCGTGTCGCTGTTCCGCCTCTCCGTGAGGCGGTTGGTGGAGCTTTACCGCTCGCGCGACAGCCACATGCACCACGTGGTGCTCGTTGGAAGCTATGAGAACCTGCGTATGCTGTATGAGGAAATGGTGTCCGTGCCCTATTTCGGATACCGTGTCGACGGTTACTTCGACTATCATCCAAACCCTGACTTCCCGCCGGAGTGCCCCTACCTCGGCACGCCCGACGCCGTGATGGGCTACCTGCAAACACACAGCGCAATACACGAGCTGTACTGTTGCCTTGCCTCCCACGACAAGGCCGACATCATCCCGATTATCCATTACTGCAACAACAACTTGGTACACTTCTACAGCGTGCCAAACGTGAGCAACTACCTGCACCACAGGATGTACCTGAACATGATGGGGAACGTGCCCTACCTCAGCTTCTACAACGACCCGCTGGAGAAAGTCGAGAACCGTTTCATGAAGCGTTGCTTCGACATCTGCTTCTCGCTCGCGTTCCTCTGCACGCTCTTCCCCATAATCCTCGTGATAGTCACTATCATCACCAAGCTCACGATGCCTGGCCCCGTGTTCTTCAGGCAGAAGCGCAACGGCATAAACGGCAAGGAGTTCTACTGCCTAAAGTTCCGCTCAATGAAAGTGAACGCCGATGCCGACCGCCTACAGGCCACCAAGGACGACCCGCGAAAGACGAAGTGGGGCGACATCATGCGCAAGACGAGCATCGACGAACTGCCGCAGTTCATCAACGTGCTGCTCGGCGACATGAGCGTCGTGGGGCCAAGGCCGCACATGGTGATGCACACCGAGGAATACTCGAAAATCATCGACAAGTACATGATGCGCCACTTCGTGAAGCCCGGTGTCACGGGCTGGAGCCAAGTGACGGGCTTCCGAGGCGAGACAAAGGAGCTGTCGCAGATGGAGGGGCGCGTGCGCGGCGACATCTGGTACATTGAGCATTGGAGCATCTGGCTCGACTTCTACATTATATATAAGACCGTGGCCAACGCCATCAAAGGCGACTAGGAGGCCTACTGACGACAATGCGGAGAACGCAAAGCCTGTTCGGCGACGACACGGCGCACCCCGCCCAAGTCCCCGACGACTATGGCCGCCCGCTCACGCTGCTGGCACTCAACGCCCTTGTGAGGCAGGCGGTGGAGCGCGCCCTGCCTGGCGACTACTGGGTGGAAGCCGAGATTGCCGAGCTGCGCGAGGTGCATGGCCACTGCTACATCGAACTGGTGGAGAAAGACCCGCACAGCAACACGCCTGTGGCGAAAGCCCCTGCGCGCTGCTGGAGGCAGGCGTGGGCGTTGATAAAGCCCCACTTCGAGCGCACCACGGGACAGCGGCTCGCCCCCGGCATGAAAGTGCTCGTGAGGGTGAGGGCGAGTTTCCATGAGGCATACGGCTTTGCGTGGGTGATAAACGACATCGACCCGACATACACGCTCGGCGACCTCGCCCGCCGGCGCATGGAGATATTGGCCAAGCTGCGGGCAGAGGGCGTGCTCGAACTCAACAAGCAACTGCCGCTGCCGCTGCCCGCAAGGCGCATTGCCGTGGTGTCGAGCGCAGGGGCGGCGGGCTACGGCGACTTCTGCCACCAGCTCCGGACAAACGCCTACGGCTACCGTTTCAGCGTCACTCTGTTTGAGGCCGCGATGCAGGGCGAGCAGGTTGAGGCCGGCATAATAGCCGCCCTCAACGCCATATACGCCGAGGCCGAGACGTTCGACTGCGTGGTGATAATACGCGGCGGAGGGGCTGCAAGCGACCTTTCGGGCTTCGACACGCTCGCCTTGGCAGAGAACGTGGCCAACTTCCCGCTGCCCGTCATCACGGGCATTGGCCACGAACGCGACACCACGGTGCTCGATGCCGTGGCGCATACGTGCGTGAAGACTCCAACGGCCGCAGCAGCCCTGCTCATTGAGCGTATGCGCATGGCGGAGGAAGCCGCCGAGGACATGGCACGACGACTGGCCGCCGCCGTGGAGAGAAGGCTCGCCACGGAGCGCATGAGGCTGGGGCGCGTGGCCGACAGGCTGCCGGGCATGGCTCGCGTGGCATCCGCAAGGGCGGCGGCACGCATCGACACGCTCGCCACGAGGCTCGCAGCTGCCACAAGGAGAAGCCTCGATGGCCAAAGACACCGCCTCAACACCGTGGGGGCGGCACTGCCCACGCTCGCAAGGAGGCGCATGGAGAACGAACGCCACCGCCTCGAAATGCTGCGGCAAAGGGCATGCGCCCTCGACCCGGAACTGACGCTGAGGCGCGGATACAGCATTACGACGGTGAACGGACGCGCCCTGCGCACGATGAACGACGTGAAAGAGGGCGACATCGTGGTGACGAGGCTTGGCAAGGGAAAGATTAAATCAACCGTCACATGGAAGAGCAAGAAATGAAATACGAGGAGGCCTTGGCCGAACTGGAACGCATCGTGGCCCACATAGAGAACGGACAGCCCGACATCGACACCCTCGGCCAGCAGCTGAAGCGTGCGCAACAGTTGCTGAAGCTGTGCCGCGATCGCCTCACCAAGACCGACGAGGAAATTGCGCAGATACTCTCCGGGAACGACGACGCGAACTGACCGCCCGGCCTTTGCCTTGCCGGCGTTGGCGCGTCGCGTCCGCCACGAATAGCCATCGGAAAGGCGCAGGACAGTAGCTGCGTCTGTTTCGGCATACCCGCAAAGGCCAACAGCAAGCCGCCAAGGGCAGAAAAGCAGCCCCGGCGGCCATTTTTCCATCTGCAAATGGTGCGTTACTGATATTTTTAAGTACCTTTGCAATATGCCCGGCCTCGGCAAAAAGGCGGGCAAAACAACACATACCCGGAAGCGGCCAACGGCCGACAAGGGACTAACGCCAAGAAAAAGATGAAGAACATTGACTGGGAGAACCTGTCGTTCGGCTATATGCCCACCGACTACAACGTGCGCTGCTACTATCGCAACGGCAGCTGGGGCGAGATTGAGATATGCTCCGACGAGCACATAAAAATGCACATGGCCGCCACTTGCCTGCACTACGGGCAGGAGGCTTTCGAGGGGCTGAAGGCTTATCGCTGCCCCGACGGCAAGGTGCGCGTGTTCCGCATGGACGAGAATGCGGCGCGCCTGCAAAGCACTTGCCGAGGGATAATGATGCCTGAAGTGCCCACGGAGCTTTTCGAGGAGATGGTGCGCAAGGTGGTTAGGCTCAACCAAGAATATATTCCCACCTATGAGAGTGGCGCAACGCTCTACATCCGGCCACTGATTGTGGGCATGTCGGCGCAGGTGGGCGTGCATCCCGCCACGGAATATCTCTTCCTGATATTCGTCACGCCCGTAGGCCCGTACTTCAAGGGAGGCTTCGCCACGAACCCCTACGTCATCATACGCGACTACGACCGCTCCGCACCGCTCGGAACGGGATGCTACAAGGTGGGCGGAAACTATGCCGCGTCGATGAAAGCCAACCACATCGCGCACGAGAAAGGCTATGCCTGCGAATTCTATCTCGACGCAAAGGAGAAGAAATACATGGACGAGTGCGGCGCGGCCAACTTCTTCGGAATAAAGAACAACACCTACGTCACGCCGAAATCTACCAGCATACTGCCCAGCATCACGAACAAGAGCCTCATGCAACTGGCCGAGGACTATGGCATGAAAGTGGAGCGCAGGCAAATACCCGAGGAGGAACTCGAAACGTTTGAGGAGGCAGGCGCGTGCGGAACGGCTGCCGTCATTTCCCCAATATCCTACATCGACGACCTGGACACGGGCAAACGCTACGTGTTCAGCAAAGACGGGAAGCCCGGCCCAATATCCACCAAGCTCTACAACCACCTGCGCGCCATACAGTACGGCACGGAGGAGGACAAGCACGGCTGGACAACGGTGGTCATAGAGTGAACTGCGGCCGCCCGCGTCACGGCGGGAATGCAATGCGGCGTGGCTTGAAGTCAAAGATTAGACCATAAAGACAAAGACAAACAGACATGGCTATTGGCAAGACAAGCGGCGAGTTTAAAGATATGGCTCTCGCGACACTGAAAGGTAAATGGGACATTGGCGTGGTGGCGACCCTTATCTTCTACGCCGTGATTTTAGCAGCCTCGATTGTCACCGAGTTGATTATCGGAGGGTCGAGCAACAACGCAAACTTGAACTTAATAGTCCAACTGGCTCTAATCCCACTCGAATGGGGCTTCACGGTGCTCTTTCTCCGCATGGTGAGGGGCGCAACCCCGGGCTACAAATGTGTTTTTGAAGGCTTCAATCGGTGGTGGTGGGTATTCAAGGCTTACATCTACCGGAATATATCCATTCTCCTTTGGACTCTCCTCCTCATTGTGCCCGGCATCATAAAAAGCTACTCTTACAGCATGATGCCATACATACTGGAAGACAATCCGGGCATAACGGCGAGCAAAGCGACAGAGGAAAGCGAGAGGCTGATGGAGGGAAACAAGATGCGCCTGTTCTTGCTTGACCTCAGTTTCATAGGCTGGGCACTGCTCAGCTGCCTCACGTTCGGCATCGGCTTTCTCTTTCTCCTGCCGTATTTTTACACCGCCCGCGCCCATTTCTACGCCGAGCTGAAAGCCAACGACCAGAATACGTGGACTGTCAACGCCTACGGGAACAATGACATAACCAACGAACAACAAACTCTTTAAAATAAAAAAGGAGACTAAAATGTTAAACAAGAAGATTGAAGAGGCTCTCAACGCCCAGATCAATGCCGAGATGTGGTCAGCTTATCTGTACCTCTCAATGTCGGCATACTGCCACGCCAACGGCAACCCCGGCATGGGAAAGTGGTATGAAGTGCAGTTCCAAGAGGAGCAGGACCACGCCAAGATCCTGTTCAACTACGTCATACGCCGTGGCGGCAAGGTGCAGCTCAAGGCCATAGATGCCGTTCCCACGGAGTGGAAGTCTATCCTCGACGTATTTGAAAGCACCCTCGCCCACGAGCAAAAGGTCACCGCCCTCATCAACGAACTGTTTGCACTGACCTCCGCCGAGAACGACTACGCAACGCAAAGTATGCTCAAATGGTTCATCGACGAGCAGGTTGAGGAGGAAGAGACGGCTCAGAACATCATCGACAACCTGAAGATGATAAAGGACAACGGCTACGGCCTCTATATGCTCGACAAGGAACTCGGCAGCCGCACCTACACGCAGGCCTCCCCGCTGTCGTCTGAAGACTGAGAAACGGCGGCTGAAACAAATGGCAAACAGGCCGCAACCAAGGCACAAACGATGCCGGGG
>CAZURD010000014.1:0-31426 GCA_964623445.1 uncultured Prevotella sp.
AACAGTCTGTTGACGAAATGCCCTTGTTTTGGCGTTTTTCAGTGCCGATGGCCTGTGCGCTTGGAAATACGCGCACCACGAGCGTGAAAAACTTGCGTTTTACGGCACGGAACGGCATACGGTCAGCCTCGTTTTGATTAACACAATTTTACTTTGCTGGCCAGAGCGGCAATGACGTTGCAGCCCGTTCCGCGCATGTCCTTTTCGTGAGCGGCACAGCCTTGCAGGCAGGCTTTGGCCGGTGCTGTGCGTCGCCCGCTATGTCTGTCGGAGCGTTCCGAGCGTCTTTGCCACGCGGCGGCGCACAGCCGAGGCAATGATGGAGAAGTTGCCGTGGCGCAGGTTGAGCGCAAGCTCTTCGAGCGAACGCTTCGCCTTGATCAGCGGGTGGCCGTAGGCCATAGTCCGGTAGACGCGCTCCTTGAAGTCGACGTTCTCTATCACGTATCGCGGATGGCGCAGCGGCCATTGCAGTTCGTATCGGGGCATGGTGAAGATGCGGCGCAGCCGTCGCGGCATGGTGGCGAGGCTGTTGGAGTAGTGGGTGGATTCCTGCGCCGCGCCGAGGTTGTTCACGAGGTTCTTCGTCGGCACGATGGCCAGTCCCGAGCCGAAGAGCATCGCGGCCCAGAGAATCGTCTCGTAGTATTCGCGCCCCGTGTTGCGGTGGTCGTAGCAGGCGCGGAGCGTGTCGAAGTTCATCCGCCGTTGCCGCATGAGCGCGCGCAGCTGCTTCATGTTGTACTGGTCGTCGAGGAACGAGTGTTGGCTGTCCCACTGGTCGATGACGCGCCGCCACGAAGCCCACCCCCAGATGGACATGACGGAGGTGAAGATGTAGTCGTAGGGGCAGTCGTCGAGCCGCTCCTCGCAGTTGAATCCCGAGACGAGGGCTATGCGGTCGTCGTGTTCGTAGCGGTCGAGCATCTCCTTGCAGAACGGGAAGAACGACTGCGAGGGCACGTCGTCGTCTTCGAGCACGATGCACTTGTCGGCCATCGAGAACGCCCACTTCTGCGCTATGTATTCCGACGGGTCGCAGCCTTGGTTGCGCTCCTGGTAGAAATGGCGCACGTCGCATTCCCAGTCAACGTCGTCCACCACCTCGCGGCAGCGCATGATGCCCTCCATGTCGCGTTCGCCGCGCGGCCCGTCCTGATAGAGGAACAGGCGGGTGGGGCGCGCCCGCTTCACTTCGGCGAACACTTTGGCGAGCGAGTCGGGCCTGTTGAAGAACAGTATGAGCACCGCTATGTCTATCCTTGCAGGGTGTTTCATTTCGGTCTTGCTTTGGTTTTAGGTCTACATTCCGTCGGTCAGCCGCCGCGTCCGTTGCGCCATGCGCGATGGTCGTTCCGCTGGCTGCTGACAGCTTAAGCCATTCTCCCGCCCTCAGCCCATGCGAAGTGTGCGCAAAGACATCCCCATTTCAGGTGCGGTCGGCTGAAACTTCATGCCACAAAGATAGTGCTTTCGGGCTGATTATAGGCATACTGCATACTTTTTTCGCCGCGAGAGCCGCGTTCCCCGTGTGCCTTTGCCCGGCTGATGCCCGATGCCATTCGCCGGAGGAAAACCAAAAAACTTTGCGTTCCGCGCCTTTTTGCGCCCACGTTTTTGTATATTTGCCGTTGATGGCGAGCCACGTGGCCGCCACGTAAATAAGCAACCGACATGCCAAGGAGAAAAAGAAAGCGGCCGAGCGTCGCGCCGATAGCCGTGGCCGCAGGGACGCTCGCAGCCGCGCCCGCCGTGGCGCAGGAGATCGCCACGGCCACCCCGGAACGCCCAAACATCGTGTTCATACTCGCCGACGACCTCGGCTACGGCGACCTGTCGTGCTACGGCAGCCGCGACGTGAAGACACCTAACATCGACCGCCTCGCCGCCACGGGCACGGCTTTTACGCAAAGCTACGCGGGGAGCGGCATATCGTCGCCCTCGCGCTGCTCGCTGATGACGGGCAGGAACACGGGCAACACCACCATACGCGACAACCAGTGCCCCACGGGAGGACTGCTCGGGATGAAGATTTCGCCAAAGGGCGACACCACATATATACGGCGAGCCAACCTGCTGCCGTCGGACACGACCATCGCAACGGTGCTCTCGGCGGCGGGCTACCGCACCTGCCTCGTGAACAAGTGGCACCTCGACGGCTACGACACCAAGGCCACGCCCAACCACCGGGGCTTCGACGAGTTCTACGGGTGGACAATAAGCACCGTGGAGTCAAACTCGCCATACTACTACCCCTACTACCGCTTCCACGGCGACAGCCTTGTGAACATAGCGGAGAACGCCAATGGGCGACACGGACGGCACAACAACGACATCAGCACCGACGATGCGCTGGCGTTCATCGAACGCAACAGCGACCGACCGTTCTTCCTCTTCCTCGCATACGACGCGCCGCACGAGCCTTTCATCATCGACGAGACGGAATGGTATGACGCGCGCACGGACTGGACGGAGAACACGAAACGCTACGCCGCGCTCATCACCCACATGGATCGCGCCATCGGCTGCGTGGTGGCCGCACTCGACTCGCTCGGTCTCAGAGAGCGCACGCTCGTGATATTCGCCTCCGACAACGGCGCGGCGGTGCAAGCCCCGATAGAGCAACTGAACTGCAACGCGGGCTTCAGGGGACGCAAGGGACAGCTCTACGAGGGCGGAATACGTGTGCCGTTCATTGCCAACCAGCCGGGGCGCGTGCCTGCGCGCAGCGTGGACAACCCAATATACTTCCCCGACGTGATGCCGACACTGGCCGCACTGGCCTGCGCGGAACAGTGGCTGCCGTCTCGCCTTGACGGCATGAGCGTGCTGCCGCTGATACTCGGCGACACTCTTGACACGTCGCGGCGACTGCTCTACTGGGAGTTCCCCGGCAAGCAGCGAGCCGCACGGCGCGGCGACTGGAAGTGTGTCAGCGTGAAAGCGGGCGCGCCGCTGGAACTCTACAACCTACGCGACGACCCGGGCGAACGCGAAAACCTGGCCGATGAGCATCCTGAAATGGTGGAACAATTCGATGCCGATATGCGCGCCGCACGAACGCCGTCGCCATATTGGCCAACAAAGGACGACTGAACAAAAAGACGGGACGGGGCTTGCGGAAGCCTGTCGGCCTGCATACAAAACGGGAGTCAGCGTGAAATGGCTTGGCAATCAGCGGCCAGCCATTTGCGTTGACTCCCGTATAAGGTTGTGGAAAAGCCCTCGGCGCGGGCGAAGCGCGTAGCCGTCAGAGGCTTTCAAGCATACGCTTCATCACGACCGTGGCGGATATTTCGCGGTTGGCGGCCTCCGGTATGACGAGCGACGAGGGGCCTTCTATCACGTCGTCGGTAACTATCAGGCCGCGACGCACGGGCAGGCAGTGCATGAACTTGCCGTTGTCGGTCACGGCCATGTGCTTCGCGTCGATGGTCCAGCCCATGTCGCGCGAGATAATCTTGCCGTAGTCGGCAGGGCGCGTGACCCCGGGGCAGCTCCAGTTCTTGGCATACACGAAGTCAGCACCCTCCAAAGCCTTCATCTGGTCGTACTCCACGCGGGCGTTGCCGACGAAGCGCGGGTCAAGCTCGTAGCCCTCCGGATGGGTGATTACGAAGTCAACGTCGGCTGCGTTCATCCATTGTGCGAACGAGTTGGGCACGGCCTGCGGCAAGGCGCGGCAGTGGGGTGCCCACGTCAGCACCACCTTCGGGCGCGGCTTCGACTTGTGTTCCTCTATGGTGATGAGGTCGGCGAAAGCCTGCAAGGGGTGGACGGTGGCCGTCTCCATGGCGAACACGGGGCGGCCGGAGTGCTCGATGAACTGCTTCAGCACAGTCTCGGCATAGTCGTATTCGCGGTTTTCGAGTCCCGCAAAGCTGCGCACGCCAATCATGTCGCAGTAGCAGCCCATCACGGGGATGGCTTCAAGCAAGTGTTCGCTCTTGTCCCCGTCCATGATAACGCCGCGCTCAGTCTCCAGCTTCCATGCCCCGGCGTTCACGTCGAGCACAATCACGTTCATGCCGAGGTTAATTGCAGCCTTCTGCGTGCTAAGCCTTGTGCGCAGGCTGTTGTTGAAGAATATCATCAGCAGGGTCTTGTTGCGCCCGAGCTGCTGATACTTGAAACGCTCCTGCTTTATCTCCTGTGCCTCGGCGAGAGCCTTCCCGAGGTCGCCGATGTCTTCTACGTTGATGAATGTCCTCATATATGGTGGTGTTTTGTGTTTCCTCCTGCGGCCGCGTCAGGGTCTCGTCTGCCCCTCGCCGTCAATCAGCCACTTGTAGGTGGTGATTTCGTCAAGCCCCATTGGGCCGCGCGGGCCGAGCTTCTGCGTGCTTATCCCGATCTCCGCGCCCAGTCCGAACTGTGCGCCGTCGGTGAAGCTGGTGGGCGCATTGACGTAGACGCAGGCCGCATCGACGCACGCCTGGAACTTGCGGGCGGCCTCGCCGTCTTCCGTTATGATACATTCGCTGTGGCCGGAGCCGTAGCGAGCGATGTGTTCGAGAGCCTCGTCGAGCGTTGAGACGGTCTTCACGGCCATCTTGTAGTCCATGAATTCCGTGCCGAAGCTCTCCTCGGTGGCGGGCAACAGCAGCTCCGTCGGATAGCTGCCGGCAAGGGCTTGCCGCGCTTCCCAGTCGGCATAGAGCGTCACTTTCCTTTCGGCCAGCGGCTCGCAGAGCGCGGGCAGGTCGGCCAGGCGCGCGGCGTTGACTATCAGGCAGTCGAGCGCATTGCACACACTGACGCGCCTTGTCTTGGCGTTGCACACTATGCGCCGCCCCATTTCGAGGTCGGCAGAAGCGTCGAAGTAGGTGTTCACCACGCCCGCACCCGTCTCTATGACCGGCACACGAGCCGTGGAGCGCACGAAATCAATAAGCCGCCGCCCTCCGCGCGGTATGCACAGGTCTACATATTCCCTCGCCGCAAGCAGCTCGGCAGTGGCCTCGTGGGTGGCGGGGAGCAGTTGCACGGCATCGGCGCACAGCCCGCCGGCCTGCAATGCGCGGCTTATCAGAGCCACGGCGGCACGGTTTGAACTGTCGGCATCGCGCCCTCCTTTCAGCAGGCAGGCATTGCCGCTCTTGAAACAGAGGGCGAACACGTCGAACGTGACGTTCGGGCGCGCCTCGTAAACCACGCCGATGACACCGAAAGGCACGCTGACGCGCCGCAGGCGGAGGCCGTTTGGCAACGTGCGCTCGTGGCTGACGCGCCCCAGCGGCGACGGCAGGCGGCTCACGTTGCGTATGTCTGAGGCAATGGCGTCGAGCCGCTCGGGAGTCAGGCGCAGTCGGTCGTAGAGCGGATTGGCCTTGTCCATGCGTGCAAGGTCGGCGGCGTTGGCTTCGAGAAGAGCCTCCTTGCCGTCCACTATGGCATCGGCCACGGCCAGGAGGGCATCGTTGCGCTCCGCATCGGATATGGTGGCGATGGCTCGTGCGGCAGCCTTCGCCCTTATGAAAGTGTCAGTAAGTGTCATGTCGGAAAGTTTTTGGTGATGTGATGGATGTCATTCTGCGTGCTCGAGGCAGAGGTAATCGTAGTGTACGAGAGGTTTTACGCCGTGCGCCCCGATGAGCGCGCGCGCCTCGCCGCTGCCGTAGGAGCTTCGCCCTACGCCCACGGTGGCTCCCGACGGGTCGGCGATGGTGATGATGTCGCCCTCCTCAAACTCCCCGTCGATGGACTCCACGCCCACGAGCAACAGGCTCGCCGCCTTGTCGCCGCGCAGCACGCCGGCCGCCTTGGCATTCACGTGGACCATGCCCTTGGCAAAGCTCGCACTGTGGGCAATCCACTTCTTCACCGTGGAAGAGCCTCCGTCGCTGGGCAGGAACTCCGTGTGCGGGGTGTCGGCGGGGCGCGAGAGCAGGTCGGTGAGTATGCCGTCGCGCCTGCCGTTGGCAATGATGACACGTATTCCCTCGCCTGCCACCTGCCTTGCTATGGCGCACTTGGTGAGCATTCCGCCGCGCCCGAAGTCGCTGTGCTCCTGCCGTATGTAGGCACTGAGGTCGCTGCCGGGCTTCACGGTGGCAATGATTGAAGAGGAAGGGTCGGAGGGTGGGCCGTCGAAAATGCCGTCGACGTTGCTCAATATGACGAGCAAGTCGGCATCAATCATCGTTGCTATCAGTCCAGAAAGCTCGTCGTTGTCGGTGAACATCAGTTCGGTGACGCTCACGGTGTCGTTCTCGTTCACGATGGGGATTACCCCGTTGTCGAGCATAACGCTCACGCACGCCCTCTGGTTGAGGTACTCCCGCCGCGTGGCGAAGCTCTCCTTCATCGTGAGCACCTGCCCGACGGGTATGTGATACTCGCGGAACAGGTCGTAGTAGAGGTTTATCAGCTTTGCCTGACCGAGCGCGGAGAAAAGCTGCCGCTGCTCCACCGCGCCGAGCTTGTGCCCCACCTTGAGTTCGCCCCGGCCGCTGGCCACGGCTCCACTCGATACCAAGGCCACCTCGTGGCCGTCAGAACGCAGTGCCGCCACTTGGTCGACGAGTGCCGACATCCGCGTCACGTCGAGCTTGCCGTCGGGGCGTGTGAGCACGTTGCTGCCCACCTTTACCACTATTCTCATGGCTGCTGCCGGCCGGCGGCATCTTTCTGCCTTATCTCCACGCGGCGTATCTTGCCGCTGATGGTCTTCGGCAGTTCATCCACGAACTCAATCACGCGGGGGTATTTGTAGGGCGCGGTCTCGCGTTTCACGTGCTCCTGCAACTCATTCACAAGTGCGTCGCCGGCACGGTCGCGCCAGTCCTTGCTCAGGACGATGGTCGCCTTGACCACCATGCCGCGTATGTCGTCGGGAACGCCAGTTATTGCGCACTCCATTACGGCAGGATGCGTCATCAAGGCACTCTCCACCTCGAACGGGCCGATGCGATAGCCGCTGCTCTTTATCACGTCGTCTATCCTGCCGACGAACCAGTAGTAGCCGTCCTCGTCGCGCCAAGCCTCGTCCCCCGTGTGGTAGATGCCATCGTGCCAGACCTGTCGCGTGAGTTCCTCATCGCGGTAGTATTCCTTGAAAAGTCCTATGGGCTTGCCCTTGTCGGTGCGTATCACGATCTCGCCTTTTTCTCCGTCCTCGCACGGCGTGCCGTCGGGCTTCAACAGGTCGATGTCGTATTGCGGGTTGGGCAGTCCCATCGAGCCGGGCTTCGGCGTTGTCCAAGGCATTGTGCCGAGGCTCATCGTTGTCTCCGTCTGGCCGAATCCCTCCATTAGGCGTATGCCCGTCAGTTTGAGGAACTTGTCGTAGACGGCTGGATTGAGGGCTTCGCCGGCCGTGGTGCAGTAGCGCAGTGACGACAGGTCGTATTTGGAGAAGTCCTCGTGAATCATAAAGCGGTAGACCGTGGGGGGCGCGCAGAACGACGTTATGCGGTATTTCTCAATCTGACGCATTATCTTTTCGGCCGTGAACTTCTCATGGTCGAACACGAAGACGGCCGCGCCGGCGAACCACTGGCCATAGAGCTTGCCCCAAACAGCCTTTCCCCAGCCCGTGTCGGCCACGGTAAGGTGGATGCTGTCGGAGCCGAGGTTGTGCCAAAACACCCCCGTTGTGAGGTGGCCGAGGGCGTAGAGGAAGTCGTGCGCCACCATCTTGGGCTCTCCGCTCGTGCCGCTGGTGAAATACATCAGCATCATGTCGTCGTTGTCGTTGGGCTTGTCAGGGCGCACGAAAGGCGGTGCGGCCTCCCATTCGGCGTGCCAGTCGTGGAAGCCGTCGGGCACTTTCGGGCCGACGCTTACGAGAACGTCCACCGACGGGCTTTCGGGCATGGCCTCCGCGACTTGGCTGAGCACGTAATCCTCGCCCACACAGACAATGGCTTTGATGTCGGCGCGCGTGTTTCGGTAAACGATGTCGTGGCGGGTGAGCATGTGCGTGGCCGGGATTGCCACCGCCCCGATCTTGTGGAGGGCAAGCATCGACAGCCAGAATTCATACCGCCGCTTCAGGATGAGCATCACCATGTCGCCACGCCCGATGCCGAGCGACTGGAAATAGGAGGCTGTCCGGTCGCTCTGTTCCTTTAGGTCGCGGAACGAGAACTTGCGGCAGTCGCCCTTGTCGTTGGTCCAGATGAGGGCAATCTTGTCGGGTTGCTCCTCTGCCCAGACATCCATCACGTCGTAGGCGAAATTGAAATGGTCGGGTATCTTGAATTGCAGGTTTTGCCGATAGTCTTCCTGCGAGGCAAAAGAAGTCTGCTTTAAGAATCTTTCTATCATTTGGCTAAGATGTTTTTGACGGGAAAACGGAAGATGTTTGATGACGCGGGAGAATGCTGCGGCTTGCGTGTGACACAGCCATGCGCCCCTCGTCAACGGCGGTTCGTGCCCGCCGAGGCCGTGGCCACAGCCCGCGCGGGGTCAGACGATTACGGTGAGGAAGCGCACCGGCTTTCCTCCGAGTGCCCTCATGCAGTGCGGTTGGCTTGCGTCGAAATAGATGCTGTCGCCCTCATCGAGCGTCATCACCTTTTCCCCGATTATTATTTCCATGCTTCCCTCCACTATATAATTGAACTCCTGGCCGTCATGCGAGTTCTTGGAGTAGCGTTTGTCGCCCGGCAGCGGGTCCACCTGCGTCATAAACGGGTTTGCCTTTCTCCCCCTGAATCCGCTGGCGAGGCTCTGGTATTTGTATTCCTTGCGCCGCTCCACGGTGGGTCCTTGACCCTTGCGCGTGAGGAAATAGGCGTTCATGCGCGGCTCTTCGCCGAAGAGCAGCACGTCGAGGGCTATGCCGTATCGCTTGGCTATGCGCGAGAGACGGTAGATGGAGGGGTCGGCCTCACCCGCTTCAATCTTCAGGTAGTGGTCGACTGGTATTTCGCACAGCTCGGCCACCTCCTCGGCGGGTATGTCGAGCACCTCTCTCAGACCTTTGAGCCTTTCGCCGATTTGCTTTATTGCTTCGTCCATGGTGCGTTGTTTTTCTTGTTAGTCGCAACAAATATACTAATTATTTCCGATACGTGACAACAAGAGTGGGGCATTTTGTGGGTCTCGTCGCGCGTCGGTGGCGTTTTGTTTGCGTTGCCGTCGCGCCCCGCGTCAGTTGCCGCTGGGCGGTGTTGTGCCGAGCGTCAAGGTCCTTGTGCCGTCGGGCTGTTCCTCGATGCTCACGTGCAGGGTGTCGTCCGGCAGCTGGTTGGCAATCAGTTCCGGCCACTCCATCAGGCAGAGTGCCCCGCTGTCGAGGTAGTCGTCAAGCCCTATGTCGGCAGCCTCTGCCGCCGACTTCAGCCGATAGAAGTCGAAATGGAAGATGGGCTGTCCCGATGGCATTGCCGTGTATTCGTTGACGATGGCGAATGTCGGCGATGTCACGGTGTCCTCCACGCCGAAGTGGCGGCAGAACGCACTGATGAACGTGGTCTTGCCCGCCCCCATCGCGCCGTGGAAGGCTATGATGTGTGTCTGGCCGATGGCCTGTGCGAACTCGGCTGCGGCGCGGTCGATGTCGTCGAGGCCGCCTATTGTTATTTTCTTTTGTCCTGTGGCGGTCATCTTCTTTTTGGGGATAGTGTTATGATTGGTATTATCATCTCCTCCATCGAGATGCCCCCATGCTGGAAAGTGTCGCGGTAGTAGGAGACGTAGTAGTTGTAGTTGTTCGGGTATGCGAAGAAAGTGTCGCCTGTCGCGAATGCGTAGGTGGTGCTGACGTTTGGCGACGGCAGCATGGCGGAGGCGGGATGTTTTATGGTGAACACGTCCTTGCTGTCGTATGCGAGGTTCTTGCCGAGCTTGTAGCGCAGGTTTGTGTTGGTGTTGCGGTCGCCGATGATTCTCACCGGCTTCTGCACGCGGATGGAACCGTGGTCTGTCGTGACCACCACGCGGCATCCCTCCTGCGCCAGTGTGCGGAAAAGCCCGGCTATGGCAGAGTGGCGAAACCAGCTGAGCGTGATGCTTCGGTACGCCGACTCGTTGTTGGCCAGCTCGCGCACCATCTTCGATTCAGTGCGGGCGTGGCTGAGCATGTCGATGAAGTTGTACACCACCACGTTTAGGTCGTTCTTCTCCAGCTGCCGGATGCGCTGCGTCAGCTTCTCGGCGGCGGCCGGGTCGTTTATTTTCGTGTAGGAGAACGTGTCGTGGCGGCGGAAGCGTTCTATCTGAGTGCGTATCAGCGGGCCTTCGTTCTGATTCTTGCCCTCGTCCTCCTCCTCGTCCACCCACAGGTCGTGGAACATCTGCGCAATCTTGTTGGGCATTAGACCGCTGAAGATGGCGTTGCGCGCATACTGCGTTGCGGTGGGCAATATGCTGTAATAGAGGTCTTCTTCGATGTCGAAGATGTCGCCCAGCTCCGTCGCTATCATGCGCCACTGGTCGAGCCTGAAGTTGTCTATCACCACGAGGAACACGCTCTTGCCCCCTCCCAGCAGCGGGAACACCTTCCGCTTGAACACGTCCGTGCTCATCATCGGCCTGTCGCCGTCGGGTCGTGCGGGGTCGAGCGCGGCCACCCAGTCGGTGTAGTTCTTCTTCACGAACTTGGCAAACCCCTGGTTGGCCTCGTCCTTTTGCGCCCTGAGCATCTCGGCCATGCCGCTGTCCGCACCGCTAAGCTCCAGCTCCCAGTGTACGAGCCGCTTGTAAAGCTCCGTCCAGTCGGCAGCCGTGCGGCACTCGCTCATCTGCCCCGCAATCTGCATGAACTCCTGCTGGTAGCCGCTTTGCGTCACCTCGGCCACTATCTCGCGGCGGTGAATGTTCTTCTTCAGCGTCAGCAGGATTTGGTTTGGGTTGACGGGCTTTATGAGATAGTCGGCAATCTTTGAGCCGATGGCTTGGTTCATTATGTTCTCCTCCTCGCTCTTGGTCACCATCACCACCGGCACCGAGGGCATAATCTCCTTGATGCGTTGCAGAGTCTCAAGGCCGGAAAGCCCCGGCATCATCTCGTCGAGCAGCACGAGGTCGAAGTTGTGGTTGCGGCACTGGTCTATTGCGTCCGTGCCGTTGGTCACGGTGATTACCTCGTAGCCTTTCTTTTCGAGGAAAAGGAGGTGGGCGCGGAGCAGTTCCATCTCGTCGTCAGCCCACAGCAGCAGTCCGTTGCTCATTGGTAAAAGTCGTCGTCGAAGTCGAAATTCCGTATTTCAGGCTCCTCTTGGTTGAACATTGTGTCTTCTTCTTCCCAGCCGTTGTCCTCTCCTTTGGGCGCGTCGTCGGGTTCTTGCTCCTGCTCCACGCTTTCCGGCACGTTGAGAAGTTCCTCGTCGCTGATGGTGAGCGGCGCGAGAGCGTCGTCGAAGAACTGCTCATATTCCACGTAGCTGAACTTCGTCCCAAGCAGCGGCAGGTTCTCTTGGCTTATGATGATGCGCCGGCAGCCCTTCAGCCTCTCTGCCATCTTTTCGTCGGCGTAGAGGTGGCGCGCGTATTGCAGGGCCTCGTCGTAGTTGAGGAATCCGCTCACCGTCATGCGGCAGATGCCTCCCTGCTGGTCGACGGCTATGTCGAAGTTGCGCACGAGGAAGTTGGTGAAGTTGTATTTCGCCATGTCGTAGAGCAGCTGGTTGGCGTCCACGGAGTCGGGTTCGTAGGCGAGCAGGAACACATATCCCGTGAAGCGTTCCGTGCTCAGCGTGTCGGCCACGGTGGAGTCTTGCGCCGTGAGGTCTGCGCCCCTCCTTGCCCAGATGTCGCCGATGTCGAAGCGTCCGCCCCGCAGGCCGCGTCCCGCCTGCACACCTTTTATTATCATGCCGGCCATCTCGCTCACCTCACTCTGCGGGTAGTCTTCCACCACGCGCGTCATGCTCTCCACGCAGCCCGTGGGGTCGCCCTCGTTGAGCTTGCCGAGGCCTTCGATGAAGATGAACTTCGCCCTGTTTGCGCCGAGCGGGAAGCGTTCGGCAGAGATGCGCGCGTTGGCTTTCACCTCCCCGTATCGTTCGGCCTTGAACGCATCGTATGTCGCGCCGTAGATGGAGTCTTCTATGTGTTCGCCGAACTTGGCGTTCTCCTCGAAGTAGGGGTCGCTCAACAGCACCGTCCACTTGCTCTCCGGCCAGCTTGCCTTCAGTCTTTCGATACAGGCCTGCGCCATTGCGTGGTCTCCCATGCGTGAGTAGAGCAGGAACAGGTGATACCACGCCTCGTCGCCTCGCTCGTAGTCTGTGTATTGCGTTGTCAGTCGCGTGAGTTGCTTCAGGCTTAGGGGCAGGTTGTCGAGCTTGTCCTTGAATATCACTCCGGAGTTGAACAGGCCGTCCATTATGATTTCGTTGCTCTGCTTCTTCTGCTCCTCCGTGAACGGTATCTGTGCCAGGTAGTATTCCCGCGTGTGCGGGTCTGGGCCTGCGCTGTCGGCCGGTTCGCCGTCTTTCCCGTCCTTTTTCTTGTCCTTGCCGCCTTTGTTGTCGCCATCGCTGCCCTCTTCGCCACTCTCATTGCCGCTGTCGTCATCAGGCTGTTCGGCCACGTCGGTGGTGTCGGCCGGCTCTTCTTCCTGCTCATTGTTGGCCGTGAGGTTCACCACGGTCTGGTTTACGCGCTGCCAGTTGTCTACGTTCTGCCGCTTGCCCCACTGCCGCTGGAACGCCGTCTTTCCTTGGTTGACGGCCTGCTGGTTGTAGAAATACCACGTGCCCGACTCCGATGTCTGGTCGGTGGCGGCCGACTTCTGTTGGTTCTGGTTGCCCAAGGCTCCCTGCTGTTGCAGCACCGCCTCTGCTTCGGCCTCCTGTTGCGCCTTGCGTTCCTCCTCCTCTTTCTTCTTCAGCTCCTCTATCACGCGGTCGATGGCGGCGTTGCGCTCCGCCTCGGGCAGCGATGCGAGCCACTGGAGGGAGTCTTGTAGGTGTACGGCATCGGTGTATGGCACGAGTTCGTCGAGCACTTCGGAGCGTTGCGAGAGCGTGTCATAGCCCTTGCGGTCGGTGTCGAGCAGTCCGATTGCTTCCCCGTAGCACCGCTGGGCATCGTTGTATCGCTCCATGTCCCAGTAGATGTTGCCGAGCCTCAGCAGCAGCACGCCTTTCTCTATGCCGCCCCGCGTCGAGCTGGTGTTGCCCCGTTCGTATGCCGAGATGGCGTTTGATGTGTCGCGTTCGGCCATGTATATATTGCCGATGGCATAGTACACTTGGTCGAGATATTCCTTGTTGTTGTCGGAGCGGGCCATGCGCCTCAGCTTGCGTATCATCTGCTTGGAGCGTCCTGCGGCCATCACCTCCGTCTGTGCGATGCGTGCGTTGAACGCCACCTCGTAGGGAGGGTTCTGCCTTAGCACCTTGCCGTAAGCCTTGTAGGCCGCCTGCCTGTTGCCGAGCGCACTTTGCAGCTGCCCCATCAGGAACCATTGCCGCGCCCTTTGCTTGCGGCTCTTCTCGTGCTTTATCACTTTCGACAGGTAGCCGATGGCCTGCTCATACTGCTTGCTGTGTACGTAGTAGTCGGCGTAGGTGTAGTCCCACTCGTTCACGGCCTTGTAGTGCATACTGTCGCGGCGCATCTTCGTGATGACATCCTCGGCATCGTAGAGCCAGTCAAGCTCCACGTAGCACTTCGCTAGCCACGCCCTCGCAATGCCGTAGATGGCGGGCTGCGTGGAGTAGAGGCGCGACATGTAGGCGAACGTGGCTGCGGCCTCGTCGAACTCGCCTTTCTGGAACTGCGCCATGCCCATCATCAGCCACGCTTTCCAGAGCACGGGGTTGTACTCTTTCCGCCCCAGCCACTCCAAGTCCTTTGCCGTCTTGCGGCGGCTCTTGTTCCATTCGGGCTTCCGTTTGATGCTGTGCAGCTTGATGGCCTTTTCCGATTTCTCTATGGCGATGTCGAAGTTGGCCTTGCCCAAGGCCCGGCTCTCCTTGTTGCCCACCATGTATAGCGGTATCATCTCGGTGAAGTCGTCCTTGTTGTTGCCCTCCTTTTCGAGCGAACCGGATATGTATGCCTGGCTTCCGTTGTACATCACGTTGTAGCGCGAGTTGAAAGCCTGCCACCATCTCGACCTTGCCGTGTTCTTCTTTGAGGAGCATGAAGCCAATGCGGCCGCGACTATCACGGCCACGGCCAAGCGCATTGTGTATATGGCGATTCGCTTGCTCACTCTTTTATAAACCTTGCTGCAAGCGTTTTTATTGTGCGAAACGTCCCATAAAAGGCCACGGACACCGCTATTATTGCCGCGCCCGAGGGCACGTTGAGCCAGAACGAGACCGCGAGGCCGCCGAGGCAGTAGGCCAGGGCGAAGCCGATGCTGGCCAGGGCGAGGCGGCGGTAGTCGTGGGTGAGGAGGCTGGCGGTCATCTGCGGCAGCGTGAGCAGGCTCATGGCGAGCACTATGCCCACGAGGCGCAGCGTGGCCACGATGGTCATTGCCGTCAGCGTCATCATCAGGTACTCCACGGCGGCTACCGGCAGGCGTTGCGAGCGGGCGAACACGGGGTCGAACGAAACGGCCACTATCACCGGGCAGAGGGCGGCGAACGTGGCCGCCACCGCCACGTCGACAGCGAGCAGCACCCACAGGTCGGCCTTGCCCACGGCGAGGATGCTGCCGAAGAGGTAGGAGGAGAGGTCGGGCACGAAGCCCGGCGTGAGGAAACTGAAGATGATGCCCACGGCCATGCCCGTCGTCCATAGGGTGGCTATGGCCGAATCCTCGCGCACGCGTCCCTTTCGCGAGAGCCATTGCGCCCCGCACGCCCCGGCCACGGCGAAGGCCATTGCGCCGACGATGGGGTTCAGCCCGAGGAAAACGGCGATGCCTATGCCGCCGAAGGAGGCGTGGGTGATGCCTCCGCTGACGAACACAAGCCTCCGCGTGACCACGTATGTGCCCACGAGACCACACGCCACGCTTGCCAGCACGGCCGCCAGTAGGGCGTTGCGGGCGAAGCCTAGGGAGAGCAGTTGCCAGAAGTCGGCGGCAGTCATTGTTCCTCGGCGATGGCGAAGCCCACGTGGCGCAGGTCGTCCCAGAATCCCGGGTAGGACTTGCTGACCACCTCGGGATGGTCGATGCGCAGTCCCGGATGGCGCAGGGCCAGCGGCGCGAAGGCCATCGCCATGCGGTGGTCGTCGTAGGTCTCCACCACAGGCTCTGCCTCTGGCTCGCACCGTTCGCCGTCCCATTGCAGCTCGCGGCCGTCGTTGTCGTGGAGCACGAAGCCCAGCTTGCGCATCTCGCGCTTGAGAGCCTCGATGCGGTCGGTCTCCTTTATCTTCAGCGTTTGCAGTCCGGTGAACAGGAACGGCACCCCCATCTCGGCGCAGCACGCCACGAACGTCTGCGCGAGGTCGGGCGAGTTCACGAAGTCATACTCCAGTCGCGGCACGCGGTGGCCGTTGTGGTGCAGACGCACCGTGGCGGGTCGTCCCGCCTGCGGGGCATCGAACGTGGTCTTCACGCCGAGCAGGCTGAAGATGTGGCGCACGCTGGAGTCGCCCTGCATACTGCCGTGCGACAGTCCCGTGAGCGTCAGTTCGTCTTCGCGCCCGCCGTTCAGTGCCATCATTTCATACCAGTAGGAGGCCGCGCTCCAGTCGTTCTCTATTTCAAATGCCCTCGGCTCGTAGGGCTTGGCTTTCACGGTGATGGTGTCGAAGTCTGTCCATTCGGCCTCAGCCCCATACTCGTTCATCAGCCACAGCGTCAAGTCGATGTACGGGCGCGAGATAATCTCGCCCGTGAGGCGCAGCTCCAGTCCTCCGTCGAGCGTGGGGGCAATCAGGAGCAGAGCCGAGATGTACTGCGAACTTACGTCGCCCGCCATCACGAGCGGGCCTCCCTCGAGCTTCCGCCCCCGTATGCGCAGCGGCGGATAGCCCTCTTGCCCGAGGTATTCGATGTCTGCCCCGATGTAGCGCAGCGCGTCGACGAGTTTCCCGATGGGGCGCTGGCGCATACGCTCCGAGCCTGTGATGACGTGTTCGCCCGGGGTGACGGAGAGGTAGGCGGTGAGGAAGCGCATGGCCGTCCCCGCCGCCCCGATGTCGATGGTTGGCGGCAGGTCGTGCAGTGCGGCCACGGTTACGGCTGTGTCGTCGCAATCGGAAAGGTTGGTTGGCATCGGCCCTCCCGCGAGTGCGTGTATGATGAGGGCGCGGTTGCTGATGCTTTTCGATGCAGGTAGGGCCACCGTGGCGCAAAGCCGCCTTGGAGGCCAAAGTATGTATTGCATAAAAGAATGATTGTTGTTAGAGCGTTGAGCTGTCGTTATCAAATGCAAATGTAACAATAATAATCAGCAGAAGCAAGGAAATTAAGGTTTTTGAGCCTTGGTTTGGATTTTTAAAAGAGCGTCTTGCAGCGAGGCACGGAAGCCCTTTTTGGGGAAGTTGATGTGGCCTTAGGGAGCGGAAGCCGTCACGGGCAATGGCCGTTGCGGAAATGTCCCCGCATTCGGGCGGAACAATTCAACGTGTCTGACGCATGGGTATGGCAGGTGGCGGGAAACGCATTGATTCACAAGGACTTGCAATGGGGCATTAAATAGTCGCCAATTAATGCCTCGTTGCAGTCCAATTAATGCCTTATTGCGTTCCATTTAATGCCTCGTTGCAAGCCGTTTAGGCATCCAATTTCAGACAATGCCCCCGCAGCCGCAAGCGGCCAACGGGGCGGTTGTGTCCCGTTGGCGCACAAGTAGGCCTCCGTGCCCGTTGCCGCGTCATGGCGATTTTGGCGACAAAGGCCGAAAACGGACAGCTGGGCATGAGGCAATCTCACGATTTTGCACTATCTTTGTAACTCAAATCAAGCCCCGCAAGAAAACAACAAGCCAATGATACATTCGATGACAGGCTACGGCAAGGCCGTCGTAGCCTACAAGGAGAAGAAGATAGGCGTAGAGGTGAAGTCGCTCAACAGCAAGTCGCTCGACCTATCGGTGCGCATTGCGTCGGTCTATCGCGACCGCGAGATGGAGGTGCGCCAGACAGTGGCACGCGCCTTGGAGCGCGGCAAGGTGGACGTAAGCGTGTGGGTGGAGATTGAGGGCGGGGCAGAGGCTGCCTCCATCAACTCCGCCGTGGTGGCCAACTACTACCGGCAGATAAAGGCCATCGCCGAGAGGGAGGGCATACCGGAGCCGTCGGAATGGTTTGCCACGCTCCTGCGCCTGCCCGACGCCACCACAAAGGTGGAGCACGAGACGATAGACGAGGAGGAATGGAACGTGGTGATGGAAGCCCTGTCGCGCGCCATCGCCTCGCTTCAGGACTTCCGCAGGCAGGAGGGGGAGGCTCTCGAAAGGAAGTTCACGGAGAAGATAGACAACATCGAGACGCTCCTCGCCCAGCTCGAACCCCACGAGAAAGGGCGCGTGGAGAAAATAAAGGTGCGCATTGTGGACGCTCTGGCTGCCATACCGGAGGCCGACTACGACCGCAACCGCCTCGAACAGGAACTGATATACTACATCGAGAAGCTCGACATCAGCGAGGAAAAGCAACGGCTCGCAAACCACCTGAAGTATTTCCGCGAAACGCTCGCCGGCCCGGTGGGGCAGGGCAAGAAGCTCGGGTTCATCGCACAGGAGATGGGGCGCGAGATAAACACCACCGGTTCAAAGAGCAACAACGCCGAGATGCAGAACATCGTGGTGAAGATGAAGGATGAGCTTGAACAGATAAAGGAGCAGGTGCTCAACGTGCTATGAACGACGCAAGCAACAAGGCCGATGCCCGTGGGGGGCACCTCATAATCTTTTCCGCGCCCAGCGGTTCCGGCAAAAGCACCATCATAGCCCGCCTCATGGCAAGGGCGGAGCTGGGGCTGGCTTTCAGCGTGTCGTGTACGAGCCGCCCGCCGCGCGGGGCGGAGCGCAACGGGGTTGACTATTTCTTCGTAAGTCCGGAGGAGTTCCGCCGCCGTGTGGCCGCCGGAGAGTTCGTTGAGTACGAGGAAGTCTACCCCGACCGTTTCTACGGCACACTGAAGTCGCAGTTGGACAGTCAGCTGGCCGAGGGGCGAAACGTGGTGCTCGATGTCGACGTGAAAGGCGGCAGCAACGTGAAGTCGCTTTATGGCGACCGCGCCCTCTCGCTCTTCATACAGCCGCCGTCGATCGACGAACTGCGCCGCCGCCTCGAAGCCCGCGCCACCGACGCGCCTGAAGTGATTGCGCAGCGGCTCAAACGCGCCGAATTTGAGTTGTCGCAGGCCGCGAAGTTCGACCGCGTGGTGGTGAACGACGACCTCGACCGCGCCGTCGGCGAGGCATACGACATCGTAAGCCGCTTTGTCAATGGGCGTTGACACCGCCGCCCAGTGCCTCCGCGTGGGCTTCTTCGGAGGCTCGTTCAACCCGCCGCACTGCGGCCACGTGGCTCTGGCAAAGGCGTTGCTCAATGCCGTAGGACTTGACGAGGTGTGGTTTGTGGTGTCGCCGCAAAACCCGTTCAAGCGCAATGCCAGCCTGCTCGGCGAACGCGAACGCCTCGCTATGGTTGAGGCCGCGCTCAAAGGGGAACGGCGGCTGAAGACGTGCGACGTGGAACTGGGACTGCCCGTGCCGTCGTACACGTGGAACACGTTGTGCCACCTCGCCGCCACGCGACCCGACTGCGAACTGACACTGCTCATCGGGGCGGACAACTGGCAGGCGTTCGGGCAGTGGCGCAACCACGATGAGATTCTCGCCAACTACCGCGTGGCGGTCTACCCAAGGCGCGGCGTGACCATTGACGCTGCCAAACTGCCGCACGGCGTGACGCTCGCCGACACCCCGCTGCTCGACATCAGCAGCACGGAGGTGCGCCGGCGGGTGGCCGACGGACTGCCAATCAGCGGACTCGTGCCGCCAGCCGTGGAGGAAATGATTCGCAAGGGGAAGTGGTATGAGGGGGAAAACTCCTCCCGAGGCTGAAGTCAGGGAAGCCAATGGCGGTGGAGGGCGGCATGGCCGGCAATGCGCAGGCACACCTATATATTATATAATGTATAAGAAAACATTGGCCGCCGCAAGATTGCTTCGGCCGCAACAGTGGGTGAAAAACCTGTTTGTGATTGTCCCCGTGTTCTTCGGCGGAGCAATCACCGACACCCGTTGCCTTGCGCAATCGGCCGTGGCGTTCGCCGCTTTCTGCCTCGCGGCATCGGCGATATACTGCCTTAACGATGTGCTCGACGCTGAAGCCGACCGCCAGCATCCCGAGAAATGCCGCCGCCCGGTGGCATCGGGAGCCGTCGGCAAGCCGTTGGCACTCACCCTCATGGGCGTGATGGCGGTGGCGGCGGTGGCCGTAAGCGTGCTGCCGCAGGGCGGAGTGGCTATGCTGGTGGCGGCCTATCTGGCCTTGAACGTGGCCTACTGCCTGTGGCTCAAGCACTTCGCCATAGTCGATGTGTGCGTGGTGGCGGCGGGATTCGTGATTAGGGTGATGGCAGGCGGCATGGCGGCGGGCATCGCGCTGAGCCACTGGATAGTGCTGATGACGTTTCTCCTCACGCTGTTCCTCTCGCTGGCGAAGCGGCGCGACGACGTGGTGCGCATGAACCGCACCGGAAAGGCGGCGCGGCGCAACACCGAACGCTACAACCTTACGTTCATGAACCAAGCCCTCACCATTGCGGCGACGGTGACACTCGTGTGCTACATCATGTACACCATATCCCCGGAGGGACAGGAAAACATGCACACCGACAATCTCTACCTCACGAGTGTGTTTGTCATCATAGGATTGCTGCGCTACATGCAGATTGCCGTGGTAGATGAACGCAGCGGCGACCCAACGGACGTGGCACTCCACGACCACTTCATACAGGCCGTGTTCGCTCTGTGGCTTCTCTCGTTTCTCTTCTTCATCTACCTGCAATGACCGTCCACACACACTCCGGCACGCGCACGGGACAGGGACAGACGCTCGTGCTTTTCGACTTCGACGGCACGCTGACGAGCCGCGACACGCTGGTGGAGATTGTGCGCTTCGCCCGTGGCGCATGGCCGCTGGCGGCATGGTTCGTGGCCAATGCGCCGCGCCTCGTGCTGATGAAGCTGGGGCTTTGCTCAAACGGCAAGGCCAAGCAACGCCTTTTCGCCCACTTCTTCGGCGGCATGGCCGAGGCCGACTTCGACGCGCTCTGCCTGCGGTTCGCCCGCGAGCGCGCCGCCCTGCTGCGCCCGTCGGGCGTGGAGGCCGTGCGCAAGGCGGTGGAAACGGGGGCGCGGGTGCTCGTGGTCAGCGCGAGCATCGACCGCTGGGTGAGGCCGTTCTTTGAGCCGTTTGGCAAGGCCGTCGGCGTGATAGGGACGGAGGTGGAGGTGAAAGGCGGCAGGCTCACGGGACGTTTCGCCACGCCCAACTGCCACGGGGCGGAGAAAGTGAGGCGGATAAGGATGGCCGTGGGCAACACTGATGACTTCCGAATAGAAGCCTACGGCGACAGCCGGGGCGACCGCGAGATGCTCGCAATGGCCGACGTGGCGCACTGGCGCGAGCTGCGCTGAGCGCAACCGACTTACGTGGAGAGTATCTTCAGGGGGACAGAGCCTATGCGGGCGGCCATCGGGGAGAACGTGCTCCCCGCCGAACCATATATAATGGAGGTGCGGGCGAGGGTGTACATGTCGGCAAGGCCATCGCGAATGCCGTCGGAACTGTCGCGCGACGCAGCCTCGGAAGAGGTGATGACGCGGTTGCCAAAGGTCGCGCGGAAGCAGGATTTCACTTCTTCGTCGTCGGTGGCGAGGAACAAGCGCAGGTCGTCGTGGGTGTCGGCCTCGCGGCGTGCGGCATCGATGAACAGTTGCGTGGGACTTTTCTCACGCGCCTCCAAATGGTCGGAGCGGCGGATGTGGAGGCCGACGGTGTGGGCGGAGAAGCGGCTCGCATAGATTTCGACACGCTCCCTCACTGCGGCGACGGGGCGGAAAAGTTCCCGGTAGAGTTCGTCGGGATATTGACCGAACTCCGAATAGCAAGCCATGTAGACAGACTTTCCCCTCCCGCAGGCAGCCCAGCGGGCGAAATCGAACCCGCTCTCGCGCAGCGGCGTAACCTCATACTCGTATATCCGGCGGCTGAACATCACGCGCTGTGGCAGTTTCGGCAGCCAAAGGTTGTGCCGTCGCGGGCGGTCGAGCAAGGCATAGTCGGCCAAGGTGGCCTCGCGGAGCGTCAGGTCGGAGGCGGGCAGCGGCTCGAATATGTCGGAAAAGCGTGCGTTGAGTGCCCAGTCGCGGAACCACACCACGCGGAGACTGCCGCCGATGGTGCGGCAGAGGTGGCAGGCCGAGGCCACGGCACGCATACGGTTGGCAAGTCCGCCAACGGGAACGAGCGTCATTTGTGGCTTGTTCATTCTCTTTGCATTCCTTGATTGTTGTCCGCCAAGCCATGCCCCGCCACTTCGTAGAGCAGCCGCGCGGCATCGGCGGCGCAGGCGTGGTCGTTGAAACGCCGCTCGGCGAGTTGCCGGCCACGCCGCCCCATGGCTTGCGCCTCGTCGGGATGGTCGGCCAACCGGCGCAGGGCGCGCGCCCAGCCGTCAGCGTCGCCGTAGTCCACGGCGATGCCGCAGCCCTCGGCCTCAACGTCGAACGGCATTTGCTCGTTGCGGCTGCACACCACCGGCAGCCCCAGTGCCAATGCCTCCACGAGCGTGGTGAGGCCGGCGGTGTAGTCGGTGGCATAGGTGCAGACGGCCACGCAGGCCGCTCCGTTCACCCGACGTGCCAGTTCAAAGGGTATTAGGCCGTGGACATAGCACACGCGTACATTCCCCACGGGCTGCTGGCCGTAGTCGCGGGCGAGGCTCTCGCGGGTCACGCCACGGTCGGGATAGCCGAAATTGCTCGGCAGGCAGATGGTGGTCTCCACCCCGGAGGTCATCGCTCCCTCAATGAGCGTGGGCACATCGCGCATCTCCTTGCCCGTGGAGATGACCCCGTGGCGGCCTGACGTGCCGTCGGCGCGCATCAGGCGGTCGTAAAATTCAAGCTCCGCGCCCCAGTGACCCACGCTCATGCGCTCCGGCATGGCGTATGGAGAGGCCATCGAGTCGGCCTTGATTTTCTCGGAAAAGAAAATCACTCGGTCGATGCCGGCAATGAAAAAGCGGCGCGCCAGACGGCGGGCGAGGGTGCGGCGGGTGGGCATCGGCTGGTGATACCACAGCACGATGGGGCGGCGGAAGAGACCTATGGCGCGGAGAAAGATTATGATTTCAAGTCCCTGATAGTGCGTGGCGTAAACTGCGTCGAACCTTTCGCGGCACGAAAGGATGTGCCACGCCGTGTGAAACATCACCTTCAGGCGCGAAGAGAAAGGCGTATGGCGGTGGAAAATGACCTCGATGCCGTGGCGGCGGAGGTTGAACGCGCCGTAGAGGAAGTGGCCGGGGAAACGCCCCTCGCCCCATTCGCGCACGATGCGCTGCACATCCTGCGTGTGGTAAAAGTAGACTTTCACGCCGCAAAGTTAGCAAAAAAGGCCTTGTTATCAAAAGATTTTGCTACATTTGCCCCTCACTAAACCGACAAGCATGGCATCCCTCAAGGAAAAGACAGCCAAGGGCTTGCTGTGGGGGGCGGTGAGCAACGGCGTGCAGCAGGTGCTGGGGCTTGCCATAGGGATAATCCTTGGGCGGCTGCTCACGCCCGGCGACTATGGCATGATGGCCATGATAGGCATCTTCACGACCATAGCCGTGACGATACAGAACAGCGGATTCACCTCGGCCATCATCAATAAGAAGGATGCCGGGCATCGCGACTATAACTCGGTGTTCTGGTTCAACGTCATCGCCGCCGCCGCGCTGTATGCCATTCTCTTCGCCGCCGCGCCACTGATAGCCGACTTCTACCACGAGGAACGGCTCGTGCCGCTGTGCCGCTACACTTTCGTCGGGGTGCTGATAGTGAGCCTCAGCACTGCACAGGGGGCTTACCTCGCCAAGCACATAATGGTGAGGGAGGCCGCGAAGTCGGGAATGACGGGCATGGTGGTGTCTGCCGCAGTGGGCGTGGCAATGGCGGCGGCGGGCTTCGGCTACTGGGCCATAGCCACGCAGAACAACGTTTTCGTGGCCGTGAACGCCGCGATGCTGTGGCACTACTCCCCGTGGCGACCCTCGCTGAACATCAACTTCGGCCCGGTGAGGGGCATGATGCGCTTCAGCATGAAAGTGCTTGCCACGACAATAATCAGCCACGTGAACAACAACGTGCTCAACATACTGCTCGGGCGATTCTTCTCGCCGCCGTCGGTGGGCAGCTACAACCAAGCCTACCAGTGGTCGAGCAAGGGCTTCTACCTCGTGCAGGGCATGGTGCAGCAGGTTGCCCAGCCCGTGTTGGCAGAGCTGAACGGCCAAGGCGGGCGGCAGCTCGGCGCACTGCGCAAGATGGTGCGCTTCACGGCGTTCCTGTCGTTCCCGCTCATGCTCGGCCTCGGCCTCGTGGCGCGGGAACTGATTGTGGTGGCCATCACGGAGAAATGGCTGCCCTCGGCAGAGCTGCTTCAGGTGCTGTGCGTGAGCGGAACGGTGATACCGCTGCACACGGTGTTCTCCAACATGGTGCTGAGCAAGGGGCGGTCGGACATCAACCTCTGGTGTACGGTGTGCCTCGGGCTTGTCGAAATAGCCATGATGCTGTGCATTTGGCCCTACGGCATAAGGGCGATGGTGGTGGCCTACGCCGCAGTGAACATCGCGTGGGTGTTCGTTTGGTTCTTCTTCGTGAGCCGTCTCACGGGCTATGGCATCGTGGCGTTCCTTTCCGACGTGCTGCCTTTCGCCGCCGTGGCCGCCGCAGTGATGGCGGCCACGGGCTGGGCCACGGCCTCAATATCCATTCTGCCGTTGCAGCTCGTCGCCCGCGTGGGCATGGCCGCCGTGCTCTATTATGCTGTGATGCGGGCAGCCAACGCCCATATTCTGCGCGAATGCGAGGCGTTCGTGCGCTCAATGGCGGCCTCAAAGCTGCGGCGCAGGCATCGGTGAGGGCGATGCTGGCAAGGCAACGACTTGGCCGCGTGGGCGTTTTTTCGTAATTTTGCAGGCAACAAGACAATCTCATTCTCAACATAGAAGATTATGGACATAGTGACAACGATAGCGCAAGCCGCCGCAAAGGCCGTGGAAGCCCTCTACGGGCAGGCCGTGGACGGACGGCTGATACAGCTGCAAAAGACCAAGCGCGAGTTTGAGGGACACCTCACGCTCGTGGTGTTCCCGCTGCTGAAGGCATCCCGCAAGAAGCCCGAAGACACCGCCCGCGAAATCGGCGAGCACCTCGTGGCAAACTGCGAGGCCGTGGCTTCGTACAACGTGGTGAAGGGATTCCTCAACATCGTGGTTGCGCCGAGCGCATGGACGGCATTGCTCAACGACATAGATGCCGACGCACACCACGGCATGAAGACCTCGGCGGAGGACGCGCCGCTGGCAATGGTGGAGTATTCGTCGCCCAACACGAACAAGCCGCTGCACCTCGGGCACGTGCGCAACATTCTGCTCGGGTGGAGCCTGGCGCAGATTATGCAGGCCAACGGATGGCGGGTGGTGAAGACCAACATCGTGAACGACCGTGGAATACACATCTGCAAGTCGATGCTCGCATGGCAGAAATGGGGCAACGGCGAGTTGCCGGAGACGAGCGGGAAGAAAGGCGACCATCTGGTGGGCGACTACTACGTGGCTTTCGACAAGCACTACCGCGAGGAAGTGGCCGCAATCAAGGCGCGGCTCGTGGCCGAAGGCATTGCGGAGGAAGAGGCGGAGAAGCGCGCCAAGGACGAAGCCCCGCTCATGCGGGAGGCACGCGAGATGCTCGTGAAGTGGGAACAGGGCGACCCGGAGGTGCGCTTGCTGTGGCAGAAGATGAACAACTGGGTCTACGCTGGGTTCGACGAGACATACAACGCACTCGGAGTGGGCTTCGACAAGATTTACTACGAATCGGAAACCTACCTCGAAGGAAAGGCAAAGGTGGAGGAGGGACTGGCGCGCGGCCTGTTTGAGAAGCACGACGACGGCAGCGTGTGGGCCGACCTCACCGCCGACGGCCTCGACAAGAAACTGCTGTTGCGCTCCGACGGCACGTCGGTCTACATGACGCAGGACATCGGCACGGCCGAGATGCGCTTCCGCGACTACCCCATCGACAAGATGATTTATGTGGTGGGCAACGAGCAGAACTACCACTTCCAAGTGCTGTCGCTGCTGCTTGACAGGCTCGGATTCAAGTGGGGCAAGGAGCTTGTACACTTCTCCTACGGCATGGTGGAGCTTCCCAACGGCAAGATGAAGAGCCGTGAGGGCACTGTTGTCGATGCAGACGACCTCATCGAGGGAATGATAGCACAGGCACGGCAGACGAGCGAAGAGCTTGGCAAGTTTGCAGACATGGACGAGGAGGAGCGTTCGGCAATAGCACGCATGGTGGGGCTGGGCGCACTGAAGTACTTCATCCTGAAGGTAGACGCACGGAAGAACATGCTCTTCAACCCCGAGGAGTCGATAGACTTCAACGGAAACACCGGCCCTTTCATTCAATATACGCACGCCCGCATACGCAGCATACTGCGGAAAGCCGAGGCTGGGGGCATCGAATGCCAAGGACCGCTCCCCGTTGAGGCTGCACAGCCCAACGAAAAGGAGGCCGCGCTCATACAGAAGATGGACGAGTTCGGCGCAGCCGTGGAGCAGGCGGGCAAGGACTACAGCCCCAGCGGCATAGCGAACTACTGCTATGAGCTGACGAAGGAGTTCAACCAATACTATCACGACTACAGCATCCTCGGCGAACAGGACAGCGACACGCGCCGCCTGCGCCTCGTGCTGGCACGCAACGTGGCCAAGACCATTGCCAACGCCATGTCGCTTTTGGGCATCGAAGTGCCGGAAAGAATGTGAGGAGGATGTCCCGCTTGCAACAGACGAACAACCTTCAGGACCCGCCTTCGTGGCGCAACGACACCGTGCTTCGGCTTCCGCCGGAGGTGCGCGCCGACGCATGGGCCGTTGATGCGGCGTGCAGTGGCAACCCGGGGCCGATGGAATACCGATGCGTAGACCTCGCCACGGGGGCGCAGGTGTTCCACTACGGCCCTCTGTACGGCACTAACAACATCGGCGAGTTCCTCGCAATAGTACACGCTCTCGCCCAGATGGAGAGGCAGGGAATAAGGAAAGCCGTCTATTCCGACAGCTACAACGCCATACTGTGGGTGAGAAAGCGGCAGTGCAAGACGAAGTTGGAGCGCACGCCACGCACGGAACAGCTCTTCAGCATCATCGCCAGGGCTGAAAGATGGCTCAACACGCACGCCTATTCCACGCCCATCATCAAGTGGGAGACGAAGAAATGGGGTGAAGTGCCGGCCGACTTCGGGCGCAAATGAGCCGCGACGAGCCGGCAAGAAATAGCGAAAGGGGGCAAGGTCGATGACCTTGCCCCCTTTCGTATGTGCCGTTTGGGCGCATACTTCGCATCGCGGCAGAGTTTACTTGCCGTGGTGCTCGTCGGAGACGGTGAGCTTCTTGCGCCCCTTTGCGCGGCGGGCGGCGAGCACGCGGCGTCCGTTCTTGGTTGACATCCTCTCGCGGAAGCCGTGCTTGTTCACTCTCCTCCTGTTGTGCGGCTGGTACGTTCTTTTCATTTCAATGAGGTTTTATTTTTGTTCTTCGTATTGCACTTTGGGCTGCAAAGGTAGGCATTTTTTTTGAAAAAGCAAAGACGCGCGTCTTTTTTGTTCCGTAACAGGCTCCCATGCGCCTCTTTTCGGTTGGCGGCTACTGTCGGGACGAACGCCGCGCCAACGGCTTTGGCCACCGCCCGCACATTCGCGGCTTGCGTGAGCAAGGCGGCGCATGGCGGAAGCCAGCACTTCCTCGTGGTTGAGCGTATGACTTTGATTCTCCCAAATCGCGCGGCAAAACGGAACAAAAGCCTTGCCGTTTCTTTCGTTTTGTGCGCGTTTTCACTATCTTTGCAGCGATTTTTATCGCTTGCAGAGCCTGCAATGTGCAGGGGCGGGTTGCCGTCCAAGGGATAAAAGCAAACAAGGAAATAACCAAATCACAAGTAAAAAAAGTAAAGTATGACTTGCCAACTTCCCGGAATGAGGAAAAAATTCTTTGTCATTGCCATGCTGACGCTCGTTGCCAACGTAGCGTTGGCGGGCGAAATTGATGAGGCACGCGCCCGCGCGATTGCCACAGAGTTCATCAACGGCAACGCCGTCATGCGCCAGCGGTCGGCGGCCTTGCCTGTCACGCTGTCGCTTGCCGAGGCCAACGAGGGCTATTACGCTTTCAACCGAGGCACGGATGCGGGCTTCGTGATTGTGTCCGCCGACGATGCCGCCGCCGTGAGCGTGCTGGGATATGCCGACGAGGGCACGTTCGACCCGCAGTCGATGCCCGATGCCTTGACGTGGTTGCTCTCCGAATATTCCCGCGAGCTGGCCGCAGCCAAGACGTTGGGGGCGACGGAGATGTTGACCCGCGCTTCCGAGGAACGCTCCGATATTGCCCCGATGCTTACCTCAATATGGGGACAGGACGAGCCTTTCAATGAGCTGTGCCCCACGCTTAACGGCACGGCCTGCCCTACGGGGTGCGTGGCCACGGCTCTGGCGCAGATAATGTACTACCACCGTTGGCCGGCTACGGGCACAGGCACGGTGTCATACGAATGGGCGAGCGGAGGCCAGACCATCACCGCCGACCTCAGCCAGAGCACTTACAACTGGGACGCAATGCAGGACTCCTATCTCAACGGCTGCTCCGACGAGGCCGCCACGGCAGTGGCGCAGCTCTGCTACGACATCGGCGTGGCTTCCGAGATGGACTATGCACCGGCGGGCAGCGGCGCAAGCACTGGCATGGGCGGTGTTGCCTGCATCGAAAACTTCGGCTATGCAAGTGACATGCAGTGGCTCACCCGCGACTATTATGGCTCTGAGGAGTGGACATCCCTTATTTACGATGAGTTGGCCGCAGGCCGCCCTGTATTCTATTCAGGGCAGTCCGGCTCTGGCGGCCATGCCTTCGTGTTCGACGGTTATCGCGACGGTTACTTCCACGTGGACTGGGGATGGGAAGGCTCCGCAAATGGATATTTCGTGCTTACGGCACTCGACCCCGCAGTGCAGGGTGTTGGAGGCAGCCTTGCGGGCTACAACTACCAGCAATCTGCATTCATCGGCATGAAGCCGTCGGAGGGTGACGAGGAGAAGGCCGAGCCGCTGCTCTACTGCATTGACGACTTCACCACCAGCTCCACAACGGTGTCGGTCTTCAGTCCCGTGACGTTCTCGGGCGGGTTCTACAGCTATTCTCTCGGCTCTGTCGACGCTATGATTGGTCTGATGGTGGTGAGCGAGGACGGCGACACCACGTATGTGGAGACGGGATATTCCGCAAAGCTGGCAATGGGATACGGCTACAGCCAAATCGTGGCGAGCATGATGGACTTCCCCGGAGAAGATGGCACGTACACGGTATATCCCGCCTACCGCGACAACAGCACGGGCAAGTGGTATCAGATGCGCACGAATGTGTCGTCGTCAAGCCGCTATCTCATAGCCACGGTGGAGAGCGGGTTCTACGTTACTTTCTCCAGCCCCACCACGCAGACGCCCACGCTTAGCGTCACCAACCTGGCACCGGCCTCCACAGCCTACACCGGCAACTACTTCCTCGTGAACGCCACCGTGACTAACAATGGCGATGAGTTCTACGACCAGCTGTATGTGTGCTTGCTAAGCTCGGGCACGTACAACGTCGCGGGTTCGTCAACGTACCGCGTGGTGAGCCTTGCCCCGGGCGAAAGTGCCGACCTTACCTTTGAGACGTTGGCTCCTTCTACTGCCGGCACTTACGACCTTGTGCTGGCATGGAGCAACTATGTCATTAGCTCGCGTGAGGAAATCACCGTGCAGAGCGCGTCCACGGGCAGCCTCAGCTTCGCGCTCACCGAGCCGCTGACGGTCACCAAGTCCCCGTCGGAGGACGACAACACGATATGCCTCACGGCCAACGTCACCTGCCTGCAAGGTGTCTATGGCGGCAAGGCAATGGCTTATGTGTTCCCGGGCGATGGCGGCTATAGCCTCACGGCCTATACCACCGACCTCTATGTGGGCACGGGCGAGTCGCAACAGCTCACGTTTGAGGGCACGTTTGAGGTCGGCACGCCCGGCGAGAGATACTACGCCATGCTCTACTACATCAACAGCAGCGGCAGTTACACTGTGTTTAGCAACGGAAGCAGTAACTATGCCTACTTCACCTACGCCGCCAGCACTGGCATCGAAGCCGCTTCCGCCGCCTCGGGCGAGCCTCGCGATATCGACATATACACGCTCACGGGCACGCTCGTGGCACGCCAGAGGGGCACGGCGGCCGACCTGTCGGCACTCCCCGCAGGCATCTACGTGGTGAAAGACGGCGACACTGTTCGCAAGGTGGCAAAGAAGTGAACGCCCACTGAGCGATAACGGCGGCTGTCGGCAGCATCCGCACAGTTGCGCCACCTTTATTATTAAGGAATGCACGCGCGCGAGCCGTGCGCCAAAGGCAAGGCATACAGCCCGCCCGAGGCGCATGGCTCGCGCGCGTGTTGTGGCTCGTGGGGTAGGGGAGCGAGCACTGGAACGGTGCAAACCGGCTGTTTTTCTGGTGCAGCGGCCTGCGATTCGCGCCCCTGTTGCCTTGCGGATGCTAACTGCGGAGGGAGCGGCGAGCACCGCATCCGATAGGGAGTTTTGTTTGTTTTTATACAGGAAAAATGGACTGTTTGCGTACACAGTGCATTGATATAGGTCAAGAATGATGGGTAAATATGCGTTTGTCTGGCATCGGCTGTTGCTCGGAAGCGTGAAAGGCCGTACCTTTGCATTGTCAAAAGGTTAATAGATTGTTTTAGGTTAGTAATATTTATAGTTTTAGGTTTTTAGTTATTGGTAGAAAGAAAGTTTCAAGTGTGATAACAGAGGTAGCCGTGAGGCTCCCTTAACTTTCGACAAAGTTAGTATCAGTGTTAGTCATAAGCCCTGCTCGCCATTATTCTTTCAATGGCGGCGGGACTTTAACTAAGCTGATTACGAAATAGACTAAACTTGGATTTAGTTGAACATAGGCTTTTGAATGCCGCTGCCCGCTGATGGGTGGCGGCATTTTTTGTGTGTGAATGCCCGGGCGTTGCCCATGCTTGCAAATATGCAATTAAGTGCAGCCGTCCTTTGCCCGATTTCCGCTTCATGCCCCATTGGCTTGCAAAACCTGTCGTTTTGCGCTCCAACGAGGCATTTATTGCACTCCAATAAGGCATTTATTGCAGCTCAATAAGACATGTTTCATAAAGCATTGATTGCCAAACGATTGCGCAGGGACACGCCCAATGCGGCCTTTAACATAAAAATGTTAACCGCAACAGCCGGCGGTGATTGCCGGAAAAGCACATCGGTGGCGAATGTGTTGCGAGGCCGTGGATATGCAGGCGGACGAATGTCGCGCGTGCCCCGTAGGTTTGTCGCAATGGGAAAAAGAACGATTAAACCCAAATCGTTCGTTAGGCCGTTATTAAATCGGGAATAGACTTTCGGCAAACTCTTCGCCTGCTTCCGCGCTCCTGCCGGCATCTTGCCATCCGTCTCGCCTCGGCGTAGCCCGCTACGCTTTCGGCGAGGCCGGAAAACAATCTGCGCGGCATGACCGCAGAATCAGTCTGAAGCCTAACGACCGATTTGGGTTAAAAAGAAAAATTAAGGGCAGATTTCCTCATTGGGATTACAAAGAAAACAGTTACCTTTGCCAAATAACGTCAAGACAACGATTGGTAACATGCTGTTTGCGGAAAAAATAAAGGAGCTTCGAGTAAAAAATCAGATGCCACAACGACAGCTGGCGACGGCACTTGATATTGACACTGCGACATATTGCAAGATAGAAAAAGGGGAGAGAAAAGCCAAAAAGGAGCAGATTTCCATCCTTTCAAATGTGTTCCATGAAGACACGGAAGCGTTGTTGGTGCTGTGGCTTGCTGACAGAGTGACTGAGGTTGTGTCGGATGACAAGTGTCTTGCGGAAAGGGTCTTATCCATTGCGGCAAAAAACTTGAAAGGTTCTTATTGAACATGAAACAGAAAGGTTCATATAAAAGCATAGAATTTCCAGAGACAGTATTGGCCGAAAGCCGTTCTCCTTATGGGATAAGAACATACGTAAGTTTGTTCAGCAGTGCTGGTGTTGGGTGCTATGGGTTCAAGCAAGAGGGCTATTATTGCGTCGCAACGGTTGAATTGCTGGAGCGTCGCCTGAAGATACAACGCTACAACAATAAGTGTGTTTATGACAGTGGCTATATCTGTGGCGACATGACCAACCAAGAGACAAAGGACAAGGTCTTTGGTGAGCTTAGATTGTGGGAGCAAGGCTTTAATGTTACCGACTTAGACGTTC